>CANQOH010000003.1 GCA_947625425.1 uncultured Bacilli bacterium | reverse complement strand
TTAGAAATCTCGTGTCTTTTTGTTGTGCATATAATATCATAAAATATTACTATTGACAAATCTTAGAATGTCAAAAATAATTACTGATTACATCAAGAATTTAATACATTATGTTATAATACTTATTGGTGATTTTTATGTTTAAATATTCTTTAGACAATAAAAGATATCATACTTTAAATTACTATTATAAAAATAAATATGGTAAGAAGACTTTTAAAGTCTCTTTAAATGGTGGTTTTTCTTGCCCTAATAAAATAAATGGACCAGGTTGTATCTTTTGTTCCCCACTTGGTTCTGGTGACTTTGCTGGTGATAAAGAAAAAGACTTAGTAACTCAATTTAATGAAGTCAAAGAAATAATGGAACATAAATGGCCTAATAGTTATTATATTGGTTACTTCCAAGCCAATACTAATACCTATGCCCCTTTAAATATCTTAAAAGAAAAATATGAATCAATTCTTAATCTACCTAATGTTGTTGGTTTAAATATTGCTACTCGTAGTGATGCCATCACTAACGAGTGCTATGACTACTTAAGTGAACTTAATCAAAAAACTGATTTAACTATTGAACTAGGTCTTCAATCTATTAAATCAGAAACCTTAAAATTTATTAATCGTGGTCACGATTTAAATAACTTTACAGATTGTGTCAAAGAATTACAAAAAAGACATATTAAAGTAGTTGTTCATATTATCAATGGTCTACCTAACGAAACTAAAGGAGATATGTTAGCTACCGTCCGTTACTTAAATGATTTACATATCGATGGTATTAAAATTCATATGTTACATATCATCAAAAATACTCCTTTAGCTACTTATTATCAAGAACATCCCTTCCATATCTTAACTAAAGAAGAATATATTGATATTGTTATTAGCCAGTTAGAACTACTAGATCCTCAAATCGTTATTCATCGTATAACTGGTGATCCTAAAAAAGAAGACTTAATCGAACCTACTTGGTTATTAAAAAAATTCTGTGTCTTAAATGATATTGATAAAGAAATGAAAAGAAGAGATACCTATCAAGGTGCCAAATTAAAAGGTAATAACTAATTATTACCTTTTCTTTTTAATCTAAATGTAATTGTATTTTCTGATACTTGAATCGGTTGGAAACCTAACTCTTCAACTACTTTTCTTGCTTCTTCAACATCTTTTTTAACTACCACAAATAATTCTGCTACGGAAGCTATTTCCATAAACTTCGCTAAAGCCTCTATTTCATAACCTTTATCTTGATAATTCTTATATATCTTATATTCCATAAAGCCATTAAATTTTAAAGATATATAACCTATTTCAACATTATCATCCTTTAAATAAATCGTATAACCTATAGAAGCAAAATCTGGTGTATCTTCCTTCTTTAAATAAAGATGTTCTGTTTTTAAATAATCTATATAACCTTCTTCATCAAATTGTTCTAACTTCTTCATTGTAGAATCTTTTAAATCAAAACCAATTGTATCACCAGATAAAATATCTGCATAATCATCATCTTTAGTAAGTTCAACTAATGCTCTACAATAAGCTTTTAACTTACTTAAATGTTCTTTATCGAAATGAAATCTTAATTCTTGTTGAACATTTATATAATCTAATAAATCTGTTCCAAATTGTTTACTTCTTGAATGACAATCACAAGCCATTTCTAGTAAATCTAAATCTGACATATCATTAGAATTATCATAATATTCTGGATGATGAGAATTTCTACTCCAATGTAATCTTATTGCTTCTGTTTGTTCTGCACTTAAAACATGATTAATATTTTGCATAGTATCTATATCATCAACAATACTAGCTAAAGACATAAATTCTTCCGTATTCTGAATTTTAGAAATATCATGTACTGAGCAACGACCAATAAGTCGAATAGCATCAACACTTCTATTTCGATGTATAAGATATCTTGCCAAGTATTGCCCACTACGCATTACACAAGCACGATGAATTAAAGCATCATTCATTTCTTTTGATAACTTATTCGTATCTATCTGTCTCATATTGGCCTCCTAAATGCTTTATATTATTATACTCAAAATTTAATATTCATCAAGTTTACAAAAAAAAGTTATCTCATAAATAGATAACTTAAATAAATAAGATAAAATAATATCATTGAAAGTCCTTCTTTACGACTTATTCTTAAATCATTTAAATAAAAATATATAACAAATGTCCCACCTATTAAAATACTAATATCTATTAAAGTAGCTATATTAATTAATATTGGTTTAATAAAACTACTAATTCCCAAAATAAATAAAATATTAAAAATATTACTACCTATAACATTACCTACAGCTATATCATTTTCACCCTTTAATAAAGCAACTAATGAAGTACATAACTCTGGTAAAGAAGTCCCAATCGCTACTACCGTTAAACCGATAACTCTTTCACTTATTCCTAAACTTCTAGCAATCTCCGTTGCCGCTTTAACAGTTAAATGTCCCCCAAATATTACTAAAAATAAACCACCTATCGTAAAGATTAAATCAACACTCGAAAACTTCTTATCTATAACTACTTGTTCATCTTTATTAACTTTTTTAATCATACTAACTAAGTACCATATTAAACCACTTAATAAAACTAAACCACTAATTCGATTAATTAATAAAATACCACTTATAAAATAATTAATCATAATTAAAATAAATAACAAAATAATACACAATAAAGAAATTTTATAATCTTTATTAACAACTTCTCTTTTAACTAATATCTCTTTAAATATTGCTGTAAAGCCAAGAACTACAAATAAATTAAATAAATTAGATCCAATTATATTTGAAACTGATAAATCACTTGAATTGTTAATAATAGCCATAATACTCACAGCTGCTTCCGGAGCTGATGTTCCAAACGCTACCAAAGTTAAACCAATAATAACTGTTGGTATCTTAAAAAAGGCTGCTATATTTTTACTTCCATCTACAAAGAAATCTGCTCCTTTAATCAGTAAAATAAATCCTACTATCAATAGTAAATAAGTCATAAATTCACCTATATAACTATATGATTATTAAATTTATTTATTAAAAAAAATGGTTATTCACCATCTTTTTCATGTATCTTATCAATTAATTTTTCTATTTTATCGCCATAATCTACTGAATTATCATAAACAAATCTTAATTCTGGCGTATGTCTTATTTCAATGCGATTAGCTATCTTTGTTCTTAAATAACCAGCTGTTTCATCGTTTAATTCTTTTTCTAACTTTTTATGATCCATTTCTAGCAGTGAAGTAAAATAAACTCTTGCTAAACCTAAATCATTAGTTACAACTACCCCAGTTATATTAATCGCTTTTAATATTGAATCATGAGCTTCTAAAGCACAGATATTACTTAGTTCTTGGGCTATTTGTGAACCAATTCTTTTTAACTTAATTTGATTCATCTTTTAACCTCAACAACTTCATATATTTCTAAAGTATCCCCGACTTTAATATCTGAATAATTATCTAAAGTAATACCACATTCATAACCTTTTTTAACTTCTTTAACTTGATCTTTTTCTCTTTGTAAAGTAGCTATCTTTGTATCAACAACAACTATTCCATCACGAATAAGTCTTGCTTTAGCTCCACTCTTAACAACGCCATCAGTTACATAAGATCCTGCAATATTACCAACTTTAGAGAATTTAAATATCTTTCTAATTTCAACTTCCCCGATAACTTTTTCTTCAAATTCAGGATCAAGCATACCTTTCATAGCTGCTTCCATCTCTTCAACTAGTTTATAAATTATTGTATAAAGACGAATATCTACACCATATTCTTTAGCCATTTCTTTTGTACTATTAGAAGGACTTACACAGAAACCTAAAATAATCGCATTTGAAGCTTGGGCTAAAACAACATCACTTTCAGTGATTGTTCCAATACCACTTCTAATTACTTTAACTTTAACCCCATCGACATCAATTTTCTCTAAAGCATTACGAACTGCTTCTTCAGAACCTCTAACATCAGTCTTTAAAACAACATTAATTTCTTTTGTCTCAGAATCAATTGAAGCAAATAAATTATCTAAAGATAAAGTTTGTTTTTGGAATTTTTGTTCACGTAATTGAATACTACGTTTTTCTGCTACATCCTTAGCTTGACTCTCTGTTTCAAAAGCCATAAATTTATCTCCTGCTGAAGGATTAGCTGATAAACCAGTTATTTCTACTGGTGTTGATGGTCCAGCTTCAACTATAGAATTACCTAAATCATCTTTCATTGTTCTTACTTTACCATAAGTAGTTCCAACAACAATTGGGTCCCCAATACGTAAAGTACCATTTTGAATCAATAGTGATGCTACGCCACCAATATTCTTATCCATCTTAGATTCAATTACTGTACCTAATGCATAACGATTTGGATTAGCTTTTAATTCTTGCATTTCGGCAATTGCTAAAATTGTTTCTAATAATAAATCTATCCCTTGACCAGATTTGGCTGAGATATCAACAAATGGAACATTGCCACCCCATTCTTCTGGTGTAATATTATGTTCAGCCATCTCTGTTCTAATACGATCTGGTTTAGCATCAGGTTTATCTATTTTATTAACTGCCACTACAATTGGTACATTAGCTGCTAAAGCATGATCAATTGCTTCTTCAGTTTGTGGCATAACGCCATCATCAGCTGCCACTATAATAATAACGATATCTGTAATACTAGCTCCACGCGCTCTCATTTCTGTAAAAGCTGCATGTCCTGGTGTATCAATAAATGATATCTTATGACCATCATGTTCTACTTGATAAGCTCCAATTGCTTGTGTAATTCCGCCATATTCCGAATCAACAATCTTACTTTTTCTAATTGTATCAAGTAAAGTTGTCTTACCATGGTCAACATGTCCCATAATTGTAACAACTGGTGGTCTAGTTACTAAATCTTCTTCTCTATCATTAGCTTCAAACTCTTCAAAGTTAGATACATCTTGTGTTTCTTCTTTCTTTAAAGTCTTATTACTATCTAAAGCTAAAACACTAGCTGTTTCAAAATCAATAGGATTATTTAAACTTAACATTAATCCAAGTCCCATAATCTTCTTAATTAAATCAGTTCCATTAACTCCTAAAGCATTAGCTAAATCACTAACAGACATATTTTCTTTATATAAAACCACATTTTCTTCGGCAGCATTACTCATCAACTTCTCTTTATGTTTATACATCTCTTTTCTTTTAGACATATATTCTTCTTGTGAAGTTTGAAGTTGACTTTTCTTTTTTAATTTTTGTTTCTTATTAGTTGTTCCAAAGTTACGATCTAAATTATTAGATTCAACTAAATCTTCAACTACTTCATCAATAGCATCTTCTTCTTCATAATCAGTTTCACTATCAGTACTAATTAAATTAATAGTATTATCAAGAATAATAATGTCATCTTCAGATAATTCATCATCACCACTTTTAACATTAATCCCTAACTCACTACATTTCTTAAGTATCTCTGCTACTGAATGATTAGTATCAACTGCATATTCTTTAACACTCATCATTTTAACTCACCTCTATCTTTCTTTATTCTTTTACAATATTTTCCATTTCTTCATATATTGTTTCGGGAATAGATACTTCTAGGATACGTTCTAAAGCTTTTGTCTCACGAGCTTTTTTAATTACTGCTAAATCTTTCTTTAAATAAGCTCCTCTTCCATTAGCTTTACCTGTTATATCAACTGTAACATTTCCCTCTTTATCACGAACTACTCTAAGTAAATCTTTTTTTAAAGTTTTCTCTTTCGTAATAACACAAGTTCTTTCAGGTATTTTTTTCATGAGCTAACCTCACTTCTTAATTATTTCCTTCTTCATTAACTTGATTTAATGTCTTAACTTCAATTTTGTATTTTGTTAATTTAGAAGCTAACTTAATATTTGTTCCTTTTTTACCAATTGCTAAAGATAAATTATCTTCATTAACAATCGCTAATGCTTCTTTTTTCATTGGATCAGTTATTGTAACAATTGCATCTTTAGCTGGACTTAAAGCATTCTTAATATATTCAGCTGGATCAGCATTATATAATACAATATCTACTTTTTCACCATTTAATTCTTTTAATATTGAAGCAATTCTTGAACCTCTTTCACCAATACAAGCTCCAATCGCATCTATTCTTTCATCAGTAGATTCAACAGCTACTTTACTTCTAACTCCTGCTTCTCTAGCTACGGCATGTAAAATAATTGTTCCATCAGCTAATTCTGGTATTTCAGATTCAAATAATCTCTTAACAAAACCATAATGTTTTCTTGAAAGTAATATTAAAGGTCCTTTTGTATTAGATTCTACTTTAGTAACATAAACCTTTATATTAGAACCCATTTTAACTTCTTCACCAGGAATCATTTCTGATTTAGGTAAAATACCTCTTGTACGTCCTAATTCAACATAATAATTACGGACATCTTCCATTGCTAAAGTACCAACTAACATTTCATCTTGTTTATCAGCAAATTCAGAAATAATAGATTCTTTTTCAGCTTCTCTTATTTTTTGCATAATAACTTGTTTAGCTGTACCCGCTGCTACACGACCAAAGTCTTTAGGTGTAACTTCTTTTTCAATAGTTTCCCCAACTTCGATATCAGGTACTATTTCACGAGCATCTTCAAGTAATATTTGCGCATCGATATTTATCTCTGGTGGAACATCTACTTCATTACCTTCTTCATCAATAATTGTATCTCCTTCATCAATTTCTGGAACTACAACATAATAAGACATAACTTTAATTTCTCCAGTTGTTCTATTAATATCTACTCTAACATTTGTCTTAGAACCAAAATTTTTCTTATAAGCTGTAGCTAAAGCTAATTCCATTGCTTCAAATACAACATCTTCAGAAATACCTTTTTCGGCAACAATTCCTTTAACAGCTTTAATAAATGCTTCTGGATCCATATGACCAGTTTCTTCGACAACATCTTTCTTTCTTGCCATTTTAAACACTTCCTTTTTCTTTACTAACAATATCTAAGATATATGAATCATCAATTAAATCTAACTTATCAATAATTGGATTAATAACATTGGTAGCTTCAACAATCGTATCCAAGTCTAAGCCATTAACTTTATCTAACTCAATACGTAAAAAGTTATAGTTACCTTCACTTTCATAAACTACACTATCAACAATAATATCCATTTTATTCATTGGTTCTGTAATAGCTTTCCTAATTTCTTCTAATATTTTATTCATGATTCACCTCTTTAAACTAATAATAAAAGTGGGATATTACGCCCACTTAAATCTGATACCTAAATTATAACATAATTTTTTAATTATGCAAGATTTTAATTGAGAGTTTAAGATAGTTGTAGTAATATTATCTATAGAAGATAAGGAAGATTAAGATGAAAAAAAGTCAATTAATATGTATCGCAGTCCTTTTCATAATCTGTATTACTTTAAGTATCTCATCCATTTCTATGAGTGCTAATATCCAAAAAGAAATTAATACCGATAATGATTCTAATATTTTAAACTTAACTAATAAAGATACAACTCCTTTTGATGTATCTGATTTTTCTGGTAAAGAAATAAATACCATCGATATAGCTTCCTTAAAATATACGAATAACACAATTAGTATTACTAATAGTGATTTTAAAATCAGTAATGAACTAAGTAATGAAATATATAATATTATAAATAATTATGGTGCTAGAGCTTCTTTTTATATCGTTAGTTTAGATGATGGTATGACCGTTGGCTATAATGTTGATCGTCAATTTGAAACCGCTAGTTCTATTAAAGCTCCCTATGCTTTATATATTTATCATGAAGTTGCTAAAGGCAACATTAGTTTAGATCAAAAATTAGTTTATCAAGAAAGATACTATAATGGTGGTACTGGTATAGTAAAAAGAAGCCCATTTGGTACTGAATATACCGTAAAAGATTTATTATATTATTCTTTATATGAATCAGATAATGTTGCTTATGAAATATTACATGGTAACTTTGGTGTTAAAGGCTATAATAATATGTTAAGAAATTTAGGTACTAAAGAATTATATCTAACTGTTGGTAATCCATGGGGTTATACTTCATGTCGTAGTGCTGCTCTTATCTGGCAAGATATTTATAACTTCTCTATTACTAATAGTGAAGGTATTGAATTATTAAATATTTTAACTACTGGTAAATATAATTACTATAAAGAAGTAATGCCTAATATCGAAAGTGCTAGTAAAACCGGCTTTGCTAACAAAGATGTTGTTGAAACAGGTATCGTCTTCGATAATCACCCATATATTGCAATTGCAATGGCTAACAAAGGTGGTAACATTGGTGCTTATACCGAAGTTATTCGTTTAATAAGAGAAATGAATAAAGTAATGCTAGAATATAATGATTACTTAAACCAAAAATAGAGAATTCAACATTCTCTATTTTATATGCAATAATTACATAAAAATCACTATTATGAATATAATATTATATAAAATATAGTGTTAATATATAGTTATTATACATATAATAGGTTGATATTATATACATATTATGTTGCAATTATATATTTTTTATGTTATAATGTCTTGTAGAAAGAGAGATGAATCTCATGGCAAGTGGAACAAGTGTAATAAATGTTAATGTTGATCCAGAACTAAAAAAGGAAGCTACTACAATATTAAAGGATCTTGGTTTAAATATGAGCACATTTATTAATATGACTTTAGCTCAAGTTGTCAAAAGAAATGGCGTACCTTTTGAGGTAGTAAATCCTAAGCCAAGTAAAGAGTTATTAAAAGCTTTAAAAGAAATAGAAGATTATAAAAACGGAAAGGTACAACTTCCTACTTTTGATACTACAGAGGAATTGTTCGAGTATTTAGATAACTAATGTATAAAGTAGTATTATCTTCCAATTTTAAAAAACAATATAAGAAAATTGGAAAACAAGGAAAAGACTTAACTAAATTAAAAATAGTTATTGATAAATTAGTAAATAAAGAAGTATTAGATCCAAAATATAAAGATCACGATTTAATTAATGACAAATACTATAAAAATTGTAGAGAGTGTCATATAGAACCTGACTGGTTATTAGTTTATCAATACGAAGATAACAAGTTAAACCTTTTGTTAGTAGCAACTGGTAGCCATAGCGATTTATTTTATTAATAGAGAATTCAACATTCTCTATTTTATATACCCATTTTGTACTATTTTTGTTTCACTAATTACAATAAAAGCTTTGGGATCTATCTCTTTAATTATCTCTTTTAAATGTTTTAAATTACGACTATTTAAAGTAATAAATAATATATTTGCTTCTTCTTCATTATAAGTATTCTTAGTTTCAACAACTGATACGCCAAAACCTTCTTTTCTTATCTTATCAATACTTTCCCTACCAGTTTCCATTGTCATTACTTCAACACTTATTAAACTATTAATTAAACTATTTGAAATATAAGTTCCTAAAATAGTCCCGGTTGCATAACCTGCTGAATAAGCAATAACAATCCATATACTATTAATATCTGAATTAATTGCTTCTTTAACTACTAAAAACCAAATAAATACTTCAAAGAAACCAATTAATCCCGCTAATAATGTCTTACCTCTAACTGAATAATTAGTTCTTATTGTTCCAAGAGTTACATCAGCTATTCTTGCCAAAAATATCTTTATACACAAAGTTAATAGCATCAAGATCCTCCTTTAATAACTGCTATTAATATTATTACCACAATAACAATTATTATAAACATAATTGCTTTACCTATCTTAGCATCTCCATCCGTATTAGAAGCACTTTTATACATTGCGGTATCTTTGTTACGATACATATTCCATTTAGGATCTAACATCTCACGCATTTCTTTTTGTTGAGATATTGGTATCATTTTTCCACATTCAGGACAAACTCCTCCTTTAGTTGGTAAAGCAGCCCCACAATATTTACAGTTCATATTATCACCTACTAGTATTCTAACATAAAATAAAGATTAGTATCTACTAATCTTCATCATACTCTTCAATAAAATTCTTACTCTTATGTGGTTCCTCACGAAGTAAATCATTATAATCTTGTTGTCTTAATGCTTCATAAACCATAATAGCTACTGTGTTAGATAAATTTAATGCTCTTACTTTATCTGTCATTGGCATTCTCATACATCTATCAATATGTGGTTTTAATATCTCTCTTGGAATACCAGTTGATTCTTTACCAAAGACAAAATAAATATTCTTACTACTATCACTATAATCAAAAGAAGTATGAGGCTTATGACCATATCTAGTTAAGAAATAAAATTCTCCTTTATCTTTATTCTTATCCATAAAATCTTGCCAATTCTCATAAACTGTATAATGACAATTATCTATATAATTAACGCCACTTCTTCTAATATATTTTTCATCTAAAGAAAAACCTAATGGTTTAATTAAATGTAAATAAGTATTAGTAGCTACACAAGTTCTCATTATATTTCCTGTATTACCTGGTATCTCAGGTTCAAATAATACTACATTAAGCATAAATTCCTCCAAATAAATAAGACCATCAGGTCTTATTCTTTCTCGATATTATTACGATCTAGAATTTGTTCAAAATCCCAACGACTCATAATATTATTATCTAATCTATTAATAATGTCAACAGCTTTTCCATCCTTACAATATATAATAGTTGGAACAGTTGATACTTCTTTACCATTCATATCAATTACTTCACCTAAAGTATCATTAATCTCTTTAGTATAATCATCTTTATCTTTAATATCAGTAACATCTAAATAATATAAATTATCACCAATACCATAATCACTTATTAAATCTTTAATATCTTTTTCCATATCATATATATCTTCTGAACCAGTATAACTTACATAAATAAAATAATCATTTAATGGTTCAGCAAATACAGAACTAACTTCACTTAAATTAATTACCTTAGATATAACTTTTTCACTTACTAAATAAGAAGTTGATATTCTATTCTCATTAACAACTTTATACCAAGCAAAAGCATACCAAGCTAATAAAATTACTACGACAACTATAACACCAGCAAGAACATAATTTTTAATAGGTACAAATCTTTCATTCTTTTTAATACTAGTCATAGTATCATATCCTTTCCTATCTATATTTTAACATATATTAAATTTTTATGTAAAGTAAGTTTCCCTATTTTATAGGCAATTTTACTATAAACATTACAAAAGTATACATATTATATCTTAGGAGGAATGAAAATGTTTTTTGATGATATATTATTTGATTCTAATATAAAGATGATGGATAATCCAAGTCTATTTGATGCCAAAGAAGGCTTTATGTATGGTAATATGTTTAGAAATGAATATGTTCCTTATAAAAACTATCGTGTTAGTAAATTAAATGCCTTATCTCAAAAAGAAGAATTAATGCTTAAAATATATGAATATGATTTTGCTTTAAATGATTTATCTTTATATTTAGATCTACACCCCGATAATAAAGATGTTTATAATCTATTTAAACAATATACTGAAGAAGAGAAAAAATATATGGAAACTTATGAGAAAATGTATGGTCCTTTAGAATTAACTGATAGTAACTATACTAGTTATATGTGGGAAAAAGGCCCTTGGCCATTTACCGGAGGTAATGTCTAATGTATAAATATATGAAAAAATTAAATTACCCTATCAATATCAAAAAGAAAAATCTTAAGATGGCTAAATGTTTAATTACTCAATTAGGTGGTCCAGCTGGTGAATTAGGAGCTGCTCTTCGTTACTTCAGTCAAAAATTTGCTATGCCAGATGATAAAGGTCAAGCTTTACTAAATGATATTGCTTGTGAAGAACTAGGTCATTGTGAAATGATTGGTACTATCTTTAGACAACTTATTAAAGGTGCTACACCCGAAGAAATAAAAGAAAGTGGTTTTTCTAGTTACTTTACTGATCATGGTTTAGGCGTCTATCCTGTTGATGCCTCTGGTAATCCATTTAGTGCTTTAACTTTTAATTCAACAGGTGATGTTTTAGCTGACCTATCAGAAGATATGGCTGCCGAAGAAAAAGCTCGTGCTACCTATGAAAATCTTATCGACTTAGCTGATGATGAAGACTTAATTGGTCCTTTACTTTTCCTTCGTCAAAGAGAAATTGTTCATTTTAATAGATTTAAAGAATTATATGATTATTATAAACAAAATATGTCAAAAGACCCTAGATTATTCTAGAGTCTTTTTCATTCGTTTCTAAATAAATTTATAGTATTGGCATTCCAAGACGTTTAGATAATTCTTTTTTAGACATACCACTTGATAGTAATTTATTAATGATATTATTTTCACCTTCTTGACGTCCTTCTTGACGTCCAACTCTTTTACCTTTTTTATAACGATTTTGTAATATTTCTTCTTTTATTTCATCTTCGAGATTTTTCTTATATATTGTATAGTTATAAGTTGGAACAGTTTCATCTTCAGACATTTCTTTCATTGCTTCCATAATCTTTAATCTCCTTTCATCATTCTTAGCTAACTCCGCCATTTCATCATAATTTTTAACATCAAACATCGCAAAGTCCTTGTATATTTCTGTACCATTATTATAGCATAGCTTTCTATATACTGGTAAAAAAATATTAATAATTTCTATATCATTTATCGTATCATTTACCTTCCTATCATGTAATTTATATCTCGTAATAGGACAATTACGCTTCTTTTTAAAATAAAACCCATTAAAATTTATTTGTATTACTCTTATTTTTCCTTCGTATTTATTTCGACAATTTCTATTATACATTCCACTAGCTATCTTATATACATAGCTATTATTTTTATTCTGCGTTGTTCTTTTATTAACTGGATTTAACTCAATATTTATTTTAGTTTGTTTATCTTGTGATTCTAAAAGAATATCTGCTTTACTCTGCATATCACTATCATTATTAATTGGTATATCATTCATATTAAAGTTATAATTACTTATATCAATTTTAGTTATGTATTTTAATAAATTTCTAAAATAATCTTGAATTATTATTTCCTCTTTTTGCCACATTGTTTTAAATACTATATCTTGCATAAGTGAAACGAATCTTACTTTTTTCTTCATCAAAAAGAATACTCCTTTCACCCTATATATTCTCCATTAATCTTCTATTTCCTTTTTAACAAACAAAAAAGACCAGTTATGGTCTTCTATACATGATATATTTTATTATATTTTTGCGCAATTACTAAAACACTTATAGCAATTAAAGAACCAATTGCTAGTAATAAATAAGATGCAAATGCTCCAGTATCAGGAATATCATCAGTTTTAGTTTTATAAGCTACATATATTATAGTATCAGAACTAAATGTTTGAGTTTCAACAAATGGTGTCTTTAAATCACTATCCATATATAAGCCAATAAATTCAAGTCCATCGTCTATTAATACATTTCTAGCTCCTTCAATCTGATTAGCTGTTAAAACATAAGATCCCTTTAAATCATAAAATGAAATAATGTCATCTGGTATTGTAACTTCTTTACCATCTTTATAAGCTTTAAGTGTTACTTTTACTTTAGGAATATTTTCTTCCCACTTAACATTATTCCATAAATCTGTTTCACCCGTTTTGTCTTTTAAAGTAATACCTTGTGGCACCAGAACAATTTTAATTATTTGAGTAAATGGTGTTGTATTTTCATCACCTGTCCATGTAATCTGTAAAACATTAACTAAATCAGTAGCATTTTTAGTAGCAGTTTCTAATTCTTGTTCTGTAAATCCAATATATTTATCAAAGCTTTCACCATTACTTAAATCTGTTTCAGTTTCATCTCCATCATTAACTTTTAATTTATATTTTATTGCATTAGCTGGTTTTTTAACTTGGATTCCTACCCAAGCTTTATTATCGGGACGTCCTTCATTATTAGAATCTAAAATTTTAAAAGTTGCAACATCATAAGTAATTGTTGTTGTATTACCAATTGTTTCCATCTTTGCTTCGCCACTACTTAACGTATCAGTATTAGTAATAACTTTTATTTCACCTAGAGAAATAGTTTTCGTTTCTTCAGCAGCAACTTTTGGCATTACTATAATAGCTCCTATAATTATCATTATTAATAATATTTTCTTCATCACACAACACCATATCTTTATTTAATTTAATTGTAACATATTAAACAACTGTTATAAAGAAAAAAAGACTAACTAAGTCTTTTTCCTTTAACTTCTTTAACTATCTCCCAAAATTCCTTCTCACTTAATAAAGAATTACTTACTAAGCAAGCCACAACATTATCTTTATTCATTGCTTCATAATTACGTAAGAATTTTGGTCTAGATATTAAAGCACTTCCTATCATATAAGTATCATGACTATATCGATAATTATAATCAAAATCTTTAACTAATTCATCATCTATAACTTTTGTTACTTTATTTCCCTTAATCTTCTCTAAACAAGCAAAATCCGGTAAATATTCATCTAAAGCATCATCAGCTACTAGGCATTTACTGCCTATTGCTACTTCCTTACGTAACAATTTACCACCAGTTTCAAATTCTTCACCTATCTCACGATAAATTAAAATTCTCTTAATCGTCATTAATGGATTTTCACTTTCACAGATACTAATAAATAAATGTAACGGAATATCGTTTTCTAATAATAAATCATAAATATCGATAAATTCAAAATGACATAATAAATAAATATAATTATTTCTTGTTAAATCATATAAAGCTAAAATGCTTAATATATTTTTAATACTATTAGAAGACTTTAATAAAATTCGATCATCATAAAATATATTATTAAAATCGATAATTGGTTTTAATATTTCATAATTAACTAATAATTCATTATATCTTTTACCTAAAAGATCTAAATTATCTCTTAAAGTCTTCTTACTTAATATTTTAGTAGTTAGTAAAAATTTAATCTTACTAACTTTTTCATCCGTTAAACTAACCAAAATATCCCTATAATCAATAAATATTTCATCTAAAGATAAACCTAAACTTCTTAAAAAATCTAATATATTAACAATATCTTCAGTTAAACTTATCTTTTCTAAATTACTAATTAAATCACTATCTAATGAATTAATATCTATTCCATTAGTAAACAAATATTTAACTAATGGACTACGATTAATAACTTTTTCTTTTTCGTCTATTTGATCTTGTATTTCATGTTCTTTCTTATTTAAATTATCAAAAATAATATTATATAATTCTTCTAACAAAGGAACTTCTAAATAACGATGCCATAAATCTGGCATATCATCTAATTGCAAAATAGAAGCATCATCAACCATTGCTTGAACTTCTTTAGTATACTTAATCTTTTCTCTAGCGATTTCTTTTCTCTCAGCCATTTCATCATTAGCTTCTTTTAAAGCATTAACCGCTACCATAATAATATTTTTAAGTGTACTCTTATTATAAGTTTGTCTTATTAAAGCTTGATTACTACCTAACCCTTTATTTTTCAAATTAATATTTATAATATCTCTTTTTAAACTTAAAAAATCAAACATTATAAAACATATTGGTTTTAAATTATAATTAATAAATTCTGGTGTTAACTTAAGACTAGTCATATAATCATAAGCTTTACTATCCATAACTTTACCACTATCATCTAATACTTTAGATAACCCTAATAATAAAGGACCTGCTGTCTTATAATCCCAACTATTTATATTATCTCTAATTTCTAAAACCATTTGATATACTTCATCAAAAGATAAAATAATATTATTTGTTAAATAAAAATAAGTTAAAAATATCTTAAAAGGTTCTATTTTAATTAATTCTTCTTTATTAGTTCCATTAGCTTTCGTTGCTATTTCATCTACATAAGGTTTTATTTCTTCTTCCCCAACTTCTAATAAAACTAATCTAAGTTCATCTAATTCACTTTCTATTAAAGAACTAATCCTACTTAAACTACTCATTTTTATCACCTAACCTTTTATTAACAACCATATTAGTTTCTAAAAATGAATATATTTGCCCAACTAATTCAGCTTGTTCTATATAGAAATCTGGATTATTAATATTATTCATAAGATAATCACTAACACTATAATATCTATTTAAAGCATCATCGTAATAACCATTTATTCTTGTACTTTTTTGTTTATCTTTAAAGAATAAAGATGTAATAAATATATAATTATTCTTAACAACATATAAAATACGAAGTCCATTAGGATTACGATATTCATATAAACTATCTTTTTTTCCTTCAATAGCTTTTAAATCTTTAGTTTGTAAGAAATAACCTTCTATTATCTTATCAAAAGCTATTTTTATTTCTCTACTTCTTTCAGGATAGTTACTAATATCTCCTAATAAATAAGAACTTTTATTAGTAGGTAATAAAATAATATTAGAGCTATCAATTACTTCTGTCTTACTAGCTTCTTCTTCATGTCTTTTAGTATATAATTTTAAACGTTCTAATACTTCTTTATAAAAACAATATTCACCTTGTAATCTACTTAAATTAGCTAAAGGATTTTTTAATATTTCTTCTCTAATAATTGCTTCATGAAGATTAACTTCTCTTAAAAAATGTAGTTTTAATCTAATAATATCTTCTCTAGTTAATGTATCTAAAAAGACATCTAATTCTGTTACAAAGTTACAATAAGTAACATAATCAATTGCTTCACTTATATCTTCATCTTCAATATGCCTTTCAGATCTTATAACTTCTGTAGGCTCTTCCAAGTCCTTACTTACTTTCTTTAAAGGTCTTACACCACTAATACATTCTTCTAAACTCTCTAAATATTCCCTATGTTTCTTAACAAAATCTCTATTATTACAACAAATAAATCTATAACATTCAATTATTTCTGCCGAAGTGGGACTATCAATATGTTCATATAAAAAATCTAAAGGATTAGAAATATAGTAATCTACTTTTTCCATCTCTTTAGCAAATCTATCAATACGATCCATTATTAATCCCCCTTTTTAATAATCTTATTATACCTATCTTATAAAACTTGTCAATTTTAGAAAAAATATTAATAAAAAAAGGAAATAAAGTATCCATCTAGAATAATTAAAGTGAAAGGAGATTTATACATATGAATAAAGAAAAATATTTCATACCTTTAACTTATGATAAATTATTTAAATCTTTATGGATAATTGGTAGTCAAGAAACAAGAAATTATTTTAATCGTCTTATTAGTAATATAGTTAATTTTGATATTAGTAAATTTAACTTAATACCTAATGAATTACCAATCAAAAGAAAAGATAGTAAAGGGAATGCCGTCAATATTTTATTAGAGTCACCTGATAAAAAGATTAAAATTAATATAGAATTAAATCTTACATATAATAAAGGTTTAAGTAATAGAAACGAATCATATCTATATAAAATAGCTAGTGAATACTATGCTAAAGATAATAAAACTAGTTATATAGATAAAATAAAAGTTATTCAAGTTAATCTAAATAATTTCTACTCTAGAGACAAAAAAGATATAGGTAAATCTGAATATACATTAAAAGATAAAGAAAATAATTTAGATTTAAATAGTATTAAGATAATTAATATTTACATACCAATACTATCTAACTTATGTTACAATAATGATACAGAAAACCAATTAGATTACATTATGTTTGATGCATCTAGTTTTGAAGAAATGGCTATATATGTTAAAGGAAATAAAGAAAGGATGAGTGTTATGGAAGATATGGAAGCCATAGTAAATAAGTATAAAGCAATGCAAAAGGAATACGAAGAAGAAAAGTATTTAAAAGATGTTACAGAAGCTAATTTAAAAGAAGCAAAAGAAAATGGTATCAAAGAAGGTATTAAAACCGGTCGTAAAGAAGAAAGATCTAATATTCTAGCCCTTCTTAATTCTGGTATATCTAAAGAAGAATTAGCTAAAAAGTTAAGTAATCAAAGCATTTAAAAAACGAAGTTTTTAAAACTTCGTTTTCTTATTAAACTCTATAGAATTTATTATGTTTTTTAGCAATAGCAACAGCACTAATAGCTATTAAAGCACCAGCAGCTAATAAAGCATATGAAGTAAATGCTCCAGTTGTAGGTGTATCACTTGCAGGTCCACCATTATTAGTAAAGTGAACTTCTGTACAAGCATATGATTCTTCGCCTTCTAATTTATAACTTTCAACTGTATCAGCTTCTTTAGTAAATACACATAATTCACCACAACTTGAATTTGCATCAACATTTTGATCAATATGAGCATCTACAATACCAATTACCATAACACCACTACCAGAACCAGTTAAAGCTTTAACATTTTCTTCTCTAGGTGCACCAGAAGCAACAGTTACTTCAGATGTTTCTCCTTTTGAATAGAATAACGCACATCTATAATCATCGCCATTTTCAATCTGCCAATCAGCCTTAGGAGCTTGAATTTTACTATTAAATGAACATGTAAACTCTATTTTTTTATCTTGACCATCTAAGGCAATTGTATATTTACCTTCACTATTACCTGTAGCTTCAAATGCTTGGGCATTAGTATTATTAATATAAGGTTTTACATCATCAAATCTTAAACCATCAGTTGTATATAATCTAGTTACAAAACCATGTACTTTATTTTGCTCGGCAGTTTGTGTAGCTTTACCACGTAAATAACAAGTAGTTGTTCCTCCTGGTTTTAAATTATTATTAGGATCACAAACTGGTCCATCATTAGTAAAACCAATACTAGCACTAACATTCATAACTCCAACTAAAAGTAGTGAACAAACGAATACAAATACCATCATTAATAAATTTTTTGATTTTTTCATAATACCTCTCCTATACTTATTCTTCCTTATTCTGATTTAATTATAACATGAAAATATATATTGTGCGATTTTTTTTTTGAAAAATTTACATTTTATGATATTATTATATAGTAAATAGTAAGATGGAGATGAGTACGATGAAGAAAATAACAATTCAAATTCAAGATAATTCCCTTATTTTTAAATATCGTACTAATAAACCCGTTCCCGTTAACTTACTAAATACTAATGTTATATCTAATAACGAATTAGTCTTTAGTGATGAATATATTAAAGAAAATACTAAACTAGTTGGTTTATTCTTATGTGATTTAGCTAAAATGCGTGAAATAACAGAAATAAAAATCAGTTGCGCCGAAATCACTTTACTTGTTTTTGACATTATTGCTAAAATGAGTACGATTAATAGCTTAACAATCATTGAAGATGAAGTTCTATCTTATGAACTATGTGAAAAAATATCTAAGACCAAAAATATTAAAATGGTTAATTGCTATAGTATTCCAGAATTCTTAATTGAACTACTAGATAAAAACAATATTAAAGCTGAATCTCGTAATGAAGTCTTATTCACTAGTAACTTCATGTCTGAAAACAATTTAAATTCATTTTCTAAGATTTATTATAAAACTAATATTAAAATACCTGATGTCCTACTAGTAGAAGACCTAAAAGATATTGAAACTTTCTTTAGTATTAATAAATATTTAAAAGTTATTCATTTTGATAAATACTCTGAAGAAAATCTTCTTAATGTAATAAATGTTTTAAAAAGAGTTAAAAGAAAAAATCTTTCTATTCAACTACATGATGATATTGATGATGAAAATGACATTATTAGATTAAGAAACATTAATAAAGAATTAAAACGTAAATATAAGATTAAAATATCATTAATCTATTCTAATGATTATTTAGAGAAAAACTATGTTCAACAAATAATCTTTACTACTTTAAAAATATGTGCTTCAATTATCTTCTTAATCATAGCTTCTGTTTTAGGTTATATCTTCTATAATAACTATAATTCTGAATTAAAAGTAAATAAGATTAAAGAAGATATTAACGAAACTATTAGTGAAGAGACTAATAAAGATATTGAAACTGTTAATAAATCATACTTTGTTCCTGGTTCATATGATACTTTACTAGCAATTAACAAAGAAATGGTTGGTTGGATTATAGTTCCTGGTACTAAGATTGACTACCCTGTTGTTCAAGCTAAAGATAATGGTTATTATTTAAATCATAACTTCTATGGTGAAGATGATTTCGCTGGTTGGTTATTTATGGACTATCGTAATAATCCAGTTGACCTAAATGATAATACCATCGTCTTTGGTCATAATCGTTTCTCTAGTGGTGTTATGTTTGGTACTTTACAAAAACTTCGTAAAAAATCTTTCTTTGAAAAAGAAGAAAATAACTACATAACATATAATACTATGCAAAGAGGTTACAAATGGCGTATCTTCTCCGTATATGGTATTAAAGTAACTAATGATTATTTATATAATACTTTCTTAAATGATGCTGATAGATTAAAATTCTTTAATAAGTTAAAGAAAAGAAGTCAAATTAAATTTGATGTCGAACTAACTGCTCAAGACAAAATCCTTACTCTATCAACTTGTTTAGATAACAATTATCGTTTAGTAGTTCATGCTGTCTTAGTTGAAGAAACAACTATGCAACAAGAACCACTACAAAGTTAAAAAAAGACTTAATTTATCTTAAGTCTTTTTATTTTATATGATATAATTAAATATAATATGGAGGGGTTCATATGAAGATAAATGAATTAAAAGTAATATTAGAAGATATTATTCATTCTTTATTATATAAAAGTTCTGAATTAACTAAAAAGGATGAAACTAATCTTAAAGCTATTACTAAATATTTACAAAATAGTGAAAATCTACTTGAAGATCTTCGTATTTTAATGTCGACTAAAACTAATGAAAACTATTTTATGTATGATAAATACTTAAATGAATTCTTAAGTAATTTAAATAAAAATCAAATAAAAGAAATAATATATAACCAAAGTGATTATGAAGATATAATTAAAGATCATCAAATCTATATTTCTTTATGGAATACCTTAAGTAATGATGAAAAAATAACTTATCTAAAAGAAAAAAAGAAATATAATCAAACAGATTTATCTTTTATTAATGAAGATTTAAATAATACTAATCTCCAAGATAGTGAAATAATATCTATTATTATTAATAATGATGATATCTTAAGTAAAATACCTAATAATAGTATTAATTTAAACTATTCATACTCTATTCTATCTTTATTAAATCTTAATGATGATGAAATATGTCGTATTCTTACTAAAGAATCATTTACTAAAATATTATTAAAGAAATGTAAAAGTTTTGAAGATTTCTATAACTTATATATGAGTAATAAAGAAATATATAGTTCTATCAAACCCAATAGTCTTATCTTTAATAACGCTGATAATGAAGCTATATATGACTTCTTACTAACTAATCCTAACTTTATTGGTAAATTTAATCCTAAATACTTAGAATTATTTAGTATTATAGAAATAACTAAAATAAGTAAAGATAAAGATCTAGATAGTGAATCATTTAGTTCTATTATTCAAAAATTATATAAATATAATAATGATGAAGCTAATCAATACTTTAGTGAAGATAACTTAAAAAGATGTCCTAAAGATAGTATTAGTGTTTATCCTTTTGAAGACTTAGATAAAGAATTAGAAAGTAAAATCTTTACTAACTATTCCCTATTTAATCGTTTTATCGATACTATTTTAATTGAAGCTATTAATAATAAATTTTCTGAAGAAGATATCGTAAATAACTTAAGAGATGATAACTTTATAAATGATACTAGTTCTTATGCTATTGAACTATTAATTAATAAACTTAGTTTTAAAGCAGCATTTAATATGTTACAAAGAAAAATTATCTTTGATAAAATAACTAATTTACATATCAAAGTAACAGATAAAGATAGTATCTTTGTTAAAGGCTACTTAGATAGTCCAATTCTTATTTATAAATCAGAACATAATATGATATATGAAATGCTTAATTTATTAAATAGTGAAGATGTTTTATATTACATCACTCTACCTTATATTTTAGAAAACTTAAGTAACTATGAAATAATTAATCTATGTATCAATAAGATGTTAGATATTAATAAAGTCTTAGATATTACTGAATTATTTAATGAATTTAATACAACTGATACTATTACTTATATTGATCGTTATTTTGAAAACAAACTAGATTTAACTATCTTTAAAAATAATCTTCTTATCAAGAAATTATTCAGTTTATCCGATAAGCAAATAAATAAAATAGATTTTGATGAAGTTAACTATTTATATGAAACAGTTAGAATGAAATCATTACTATCTAAACAAGACTTTAAACCAACTGTTTTAAGTTATAAAAGTATCTTAATAAGTTATCTAACTCTTGGCCTAGAAGCTACTTTAAAAATAGTTAATAATGGTAATATGGATATAACTTTAGATGAAGTTAAAAACTTACAAAAAGATATTATTAATGAACGTATCTTAATCTTTAAAGAAAATAATTCATCTATCTTCCAAAACATGTCTAAAAAAATTATTAATAGTTTAAAAGATATTGAACCTACGGATAATATCAATGATTTTGCTAAAGCTATTAGAAAGAATACTTACTTAGATAATGTTTTATATATCATGTTAGATAATAACTTTGATACTTATAATTCTATTATTGATAGATTTTATGATTATCTAAGATATTCAAGCTATGATAAATATAATGCTAAAAAACAATTATATGATTATACTAATTCATTTACTTCTTTATATATTGATAATAAATATAATGAATATAATCGTAATTTCGATAAATTAATTATGAAAAACTTTAAACCTAAAGAAAAAGTTATCTATAGTAAAAGAAAAGAATTTGGTAATCAATTTATTGATAAATTAAAATTTAAATTATTTGTTAGAGCTTTAACTGATCCTCATAAAGAATCATATATTAATTATTTTAAAGATAACTACCCTATTAATAAAATTAAAGATAAATACTTAAAGATTCTTGCTAGTAAAGATGTTGATTTTGATAGTATCTTAGAACATGTTTTAACCCCTATTATTAATGATCGTTTTGATAAAGAAAATTGTCTAAATAAACTAGGTATTAAAAAACCTAAAGATGCTGATATTTATATTAAATATCTAAAAGATGTTAATACCACAACTGAACTAAATGCTAAAATAGAATCATTAAGAAGTACATATAGTGATTATAATGTCTTAGAAATAATGAATAGTATTTGTTATAAAGACGAATTATCTTTTAAGATTCAACCATCTTTAAAAAAGATTATTACTAAGTATCAAGATATAGTAACTAACTTAAATGGTGAAATATACATCGATAAAAATACATATAAATTTATTTATAAAGATAACATTGATATCTATAATATTGATGAAATAATTGAATATAATAACTATATTGAAATATTAGATGATATTATTGCTAAAACATATAATTATGCTAATCGTATAATAAGTACTGATAAAGTAAAAGAAGCTTTTAATCATGATTACTTAAAAGCTTTAGAAAAAGAAGAATTCACCTTCCCAATCACTAATAAATATTATGAACTAAGAAAAAGAGTTCTTTCTATTAAAGACTTTGAAAATATCTTTAATGGTTATGATATTATTAATTATCAAAAAATATCTAGTGATTTAAAGAAATTCTTAATTAATAATAAAAATCTTATTATGGTAGCTGATGGTTACTATGATGGTATTGTTGATAATTTAGGACTTATTATCTCTAAATGGGATAAGATTAAAGAATATACTACTAATTTAGATTTAGATATTAATTCTATGAGTTTAATTAATATTGAAAATATTCTAACTTTAATTAATTTTGCTAATAATCCACTAGCTAAAATACTCGATAAGAATGTTATTAAATCTACATATGATGATGGTTATTATGAAGTATTAGATCTTAATAAACGTATTGAAATCTTAATGAATTTATTTAAAGATTCCTTTAAAAGAGTTAATAGTACTATTCCATATTTAGATTACATTGATAATGATTATGAAATAAAAGTCTTAGATACTTATAATCAAGATATCTTTAAATGTATAAGTGGTTCTTTATATAAAGTTGGTGCTATTGGTAATGACTTCTTACATTATACGATTTTAAATAAAAATGGTATGCAATTAGGTATCTATTATAATAATAAATTAGTTGCTAAAATCCTTGGTGTTAGAAATGGTAATACTTTATATCTAAATGCTTTAGAAGGTCTTAAAGATACTGAATATAATGAATTATTAAGAAACTTTGCTATACGTTTAATAAGTATTACTAAAGATGATAATGAACCAATTGAATATGTTACAATTGTTAACAATAATATCTATCAAAGCCGTAACGGTCTAAATGTTGATACAACATTATGTCCAATCATCAATAATCCAATTAATAAAGTTTATCTGGATTATGAAGAATTTGGTTCTAATAAATCATTATTAAATCCTGAAGATATATATACTAACTATGAAGATAATATAAGTACTTTACTAGCTAGTAATGGTGTCGTCGATAAAAATAACTTTAAGTATTATGATGCTGATGCTAAATACTTAAGAAAGAGAAATACAGTTATTAAATTAAGTAATAATATTGGTGAAGAATACTTAGATAAAATAAGTGCTATTATGTATCTATATCATTTAGAATATCCAGAAGAACCTATGGAAGATATTTCTCTAGGTATGATGAAAACTATTTATCTAGGTGATGATTTTATCTTATTTATCACGGAAAAGAATAACTATATTAAATATGTCTTACCTTATGATGAAAGAGCTTCTAAAGAAGTAGGACTCATTATAAATGAAATAGAAGAGCTTAACTAAGCTCTTCTATTTTCATCTTTTCATAATAAGACTTAATAACTTCATAATTATTCTTTAATCTTTCATCTAAATTATTAATATTTAAGGCTTCTTTAATATATTTAAAAGCCATTTTATACTTCTTATTTTGAAAGCAAGAAAAAGCTAATATATCATATATTGTTTCATTCCAAGCCTTCTCTTCATTAATATATGTATAACTTATCTTCTTTATCTTTAAAGCTTTTTTTAAATAATATTCGGCTTTAGGATAATCTTTAATTGAATAATATAAATAACCTAAATCAAAATAAGGTTCTCTTAAATAAGGTGCTTCTAAGATTGCTCTCTTATACCACATAATCGCTTCTTCAACATAACCTTTATTAAAATAACAAAAACCCATATATCTCATAGAAGCACATCTTTCATCTTTCCAAGTTGCTTTAGGTAATTTTAAATGTTTATGTAAAGTATCAATAGCTTTATCATACTCTTTATAATACATATATTCCCGACCTAAATAATGCATATTTCGGTCATCTAAAGGATCTTCTTTAACGGAAAGTTCTAATAATGGTAAATAAGAACTTCTAGCTTTACTAAAATCTTGATAATGATTTAAAACAATATCTGGTATCACAATTTCCTTTTCCTTAGTTAAACAAGACAAAACTTCATGTACTGGATGTTTCCAAGTATAATCTAACCTTGAATGAATCTTATTTAAATAAAATACTGTTCCTGGATTCCCATATTTATCAAAACTCCAATTATATAAATATCTTCCTCTTGTTACTCCCTCATGCCAACTATTTCTTACTTTATCCGCCCACCCTTTATTAAATCTTTCATCTAAATCCGTACATACACAAATATCTGTATCTAAAGAAACATAAGTCAAAGATAAATTTCTTGCTTCATCAAAACGCCAAGGCTTAATAACTTTTTCATAAACCTTTACCTTCGGTAACTTCTTTAAATATGCTACAGTCTTATCATCTGAACCAGTATCTAAAACAACTATTTCATCTGCTTCCTTCATCGACTCATACCATTCATTAACATTCTTCTCTTCATTCTTCGCAATAGCATATACCGAAATCTTATATTTATTCATTTACTCACCTAGTAAATCTTATGTTTCTTTTTTACTATTATTAACTTAAATTATGTTATAATTAAATATAGTAGAGGGTGTAAATATGAAGGTTATAGATAAAGTAAAACAATTTATCAAATCTCTTAATACTAAAATATCTAATCTTTTAACATCTTTATTTGATGAAGATATAAATGTATTACATAATACGATAAGTATAATCACCCTTATCTTAACTATTGGAATCTTTATTGTATCTGTCTTTGTTGTTAGTATTGGTTTAAATTCTATATTAAGTAAGAATGAAAGTAAACTAAGATACATAGAAGAAGATGGAATAAGATATATTGAATTAGTAGATGGTTATATTAAAGAAGAATTAGTTGTTGAAACTGGAACTATTCTCCCTGATCTACAAAACTATTTTAGAGAAGATTATGTCTTACCTAGTAGTAGTTCTATTCAATATTTTGAAAATAATAATTCTCTTGATTTAGAACAATTTACTTATGAAAAAGATGGTGATTATTATTTAAAAGGTATTAGAAATATTGATGTTATTATCTTTTCTGACTATGAATATGAAACTAAACTATCTATTATCGATACAACAAGTCCTACTTTTACTTTAAAAGAAGTATCTATTGCTGCTGATGAAACTATTGATTTAAATAATTTTATAGAAACTTATGAAGATAATAGTGAAATGACAGATTATCAAATAAGTTTTAAAGAAGAATATGATTTAACTAAAGAAGGTACTCAAGATGTTAC
Organism: uncultured Bacilli bacterium; assembly: GCA_947625425.1. Next base: position 44,628 of record CANQOH010000003.1, on the reverse strand, counting down.
TTTAGTAGTTTGTGATATATCTAATAATTGTAATGAAGGAACTACTAAATTAACTATTACTCCTGCTGAGCAACCTTCTACTGGTGAAAAACCAAATACTAATCCAAGTGGTGGTTCTACTAAACCAAGTGGTGGTTCTACTAAACCTAGTGGTGGCAGTACAACTAAACCAAGCGGTGGTTCTACTAAACCTAGTGGTGGTAGTACAACCAAACCAAGTGGTGGTACAACTAAGCCAAAGATATATTCATTTAGTGCTAAAAATGTTATTTCTCCAGAATCTCGTACTTGTACTGTTGAAAATAATAAAGAATATTATAATTATACTCTTGTTGAAGATTTCTATGGTACTACTAGATCAACACCATATAGTTATGTTAAATATTCTAGAGATTCAAGCTGTAACTACACTATAATAAGTTCTCGTGGTAAACAAAATTCAAGTATCAAGTATGCTTATTCTAATTTTACTGGTACTACTAAAAAATTATTAGGAGAAGCTATGTATATGTATAATACTAAAGATGGTATTAATAAAGAATATGGTAATGCTTTAAATGAATTCTTATCTTATACTAATGCTGCTCGTAAGAGTGCTGGTTTAAATAGTGTTGAATTAGATTATCATTTATGTATGGTTGCAACAATGCGTGCTATTGAATTAGCTTATTCTGGTATTCCATATAAAAATCATACTCGACCTGATGGTACTAAGTGGACTACTCTATGGGATGAATATGGTTTAACAATTCCTTCTGGTAGATCAGAAAATATCGCTTATAATTATGCAAACAATAAATTAGCTTTTGAAGGTTTAATGGGTTCTGAATCACATCGTAAAGCTATCTTAACTGATATGTATGCTAAAATGGGTATTGGTCGAGCAGAATTCAATAATGAAGTATTTATTGTACAAACATTCTCAACATAAAAAGACTTTTAAAAAGTCTTTTTATTATGCCGCAGCACCAGCTGGACCAGTAGGTCCTTGTGGAATAGTTAAATCTAATGTATAGTTTGGTGCTGTTCCCGTTAATGTTGCAGCTGCTTGACTTCCAGGTGCACCAGTTGTTACAGTTCCTATTGTTATTGTCGGTGTTGGTGCATCGGCTCCAGCTGCTCCTGTTTCTCCTTGAGGACCAGTTTCACCTGCTGGACCTGTGGCACCTGTTTCACCTTGTGGAATAGTTAAATCAAGTGTGTAGTTTGGTGCTGTTCCAGATATTGTTGCAGCCGCAGGACTTCCAGCAGCTCCTGTTGTTACAGTTCCAACTGTGATTGTCGGTGTTGGTGCATCGGCTCCAGCTGCTCCTGTTTCACCTGCTGGACCTGTTGCTCCGGTTGGTCCTGTTGGTCCTGTTGGGCCTGTAGCTCCAGTTAAGCCAATAAGTCCTTGAATACCTTGAGGTCCGACGGCACCTGTAGGTCCAGTGGCTCCAGTTGCACCTGTTGGTCCTGTTGGACCAGTAGCTCCAGTTAAACCAATAGGTCCTTGAATACCTTGAGGTCCGACGGCACCTGTAGGTCCAGTTGCCCCAGTGGCTCCAGTTGGTCCTACTTCACCTTGTGGGCCAGTGGCACCAACAAGTCCAGCTACACCTTGGATTCCTTGGATACCTTGTGGACCAGTAGGTCCTATAAGACCTTGAATACCTTGAACACCTTGGATTCCTTGAGGTCCTGTTGGTCCCGTTGGACCTTGAGGACCAGTTGGACCTTGTGGTCCTACTGATAAATCTCTAAAACCACAACAAGCTCCATTTGATGAATTATTCTTATTATAATTATTTACTTTTTGTCTTGCTGATTGCAATAAACAATTAGTGTTATTATTCATATATACCTCCCCTATAATAATCTATTCCAAACAACACTAATTGCATAATAAAAAAAACTATTTAAAATTACTTTAAATAGTTTCTTTCTTTTCTAAATCAACAGCTTTAATCTGTAATAAATATATATCTTTATTATTCTTTATATAGAAATAACTCTTTTGACCCTTAACAACTTCACAATATATAATTGGTAAACCCAAATTATAATAAACATCTAATAACTCTTCAAAATTCTTAATTTTAATAACATTATATTTCTTTAAATTAACAATTGTTTCACTCTCAGCAATACATTTATTATACTTTCTTAGTAATCTCTCTATATACTTATCATAAATACTCTTTTTATCTCTTAATAAAGATAATAAATTATATAAATGTAATGCAAAATAAATAGCTAAGACAACAAATACTAAAGCTATACAAGCTATATCTCTTTTAGTATTAAGAAAACCTACTCTACTAACCTTCTGATTATCTCTTAATACATTAGTATATGTAATACTAGACATTAATACATCATCAGTTAATGGAATTGTAACTAATACTTTATCTTCATCATCTAAAAGAATATTCTTTTCTTTATCACTATTTTCTTTTTTAACATCTAAATATATATTTAAATAATTATTAGTTTCTTCCCCTAATTGACTACTATAACTATCTGCAATACTTTGATAATAAATATAATCTATATCTTTAACTTCTTCTTTAATACTCGTCTTAGTATCATTCATTTTAATAACTTTTAATGATGATAAAGGAGATCTATCAGAATATATTTCTTTATTATTAAGATCTTTAATTACTATTTCTGCCATTACTCGATATCTAAAATCAATATTACTCTTCTGGTTAATATCAAAATCATAAGTAAAATTAACATCTAATTTATCAACTAAATTCATTAAATAAGCACGATTACTTTTTCTTAAATCATCTTTATCTAAATACTCTAAACCCGTACCATTCTCTCTTAAGTAAAGACGATAATCACTAAAACCTCTACTATCAAAAGTAACTTCTTTATTATCATTAAGTCTTAATGAATAACCAAATAATAAAATAGCACTAATTAAACATATCAAAATTAAAATACTTAAAGCAATAATTCTTGTTTTAAAACTAACATGTTTCTTAGAACTTATATCGATAATAATTCGATCATTATTATCTTCTTTAGAATTATCTTCTACTTCTTCATTCTTATCTAAATTAAGAATATTGATATTTGGATCATTATAATCATAATGTTTTTCATATGATATATCTTCTTCATCTACATAAGTATCATTCTTCTTAATAGGTACTTTATTATCAGAAATTATTTCTTCTTCATCTTCTATAATTACTTCATTTTTTGAAAAATCTTTAGTAGCTAGTTGATCTATTACTTCAAAAATATCATCATTATGTTCTTCTCTAACTTTTTTATTTGCATGATTATTTCTCTTATAATAAACTTTTTTATTTAGTGATCTTCTTTGTCTTCTCATCTATATCACCCTTTTTATTCTCAAGTTATAAACTCTTTATTATCTATTTAATTATATAAAAATTTACTATTCTTTTCAACACTACTCTACAATTTAGAACAAAAGGATTTTCTTAATCTACATAAGAAAATCCTTCTCTAGTTAAATAACTTTCAACATCAGACATTCGTGAATAATTACTACCTACAAATGTTAAATTAGTTTGTGTATAAATAATCTTCATACTTGCATCATCAAATGTATAATTAGCTTCTCCAGCATATGTTTGACGATCTTTTTCATATCTACTCTTATCCTGATATTGATGAGTAGTTACATGTGTTCCTGTAATTAAGATTGCATCTTCACGATTATTTAAGAATCTTAAATCATATGTTTCAGATACTTCATAACCTAATGAATTATCATATGCAATATTCTTTTCATATTTTCTTAAAGTACCTTCAGTTTCAATAATTAAACTCGCTTGTTTAGTTGTTGAATTATTAAAAGCATCACTAGCAACTACATAAACAACATATGAACCTGGTGAAGTATACTTTGTTGGTGTTAAACTATCTTGGAAAGAATAATTACATCCACTTGGATCACTACAACTTTCAACAAATGAAGCTGCTGTATATGAAGTACCTTCAGATATAATTAATTCTCTAACTTCTAATTCTGGTTCTTTAGTATCTTGAATCTTTATCTTACCTGTTTTTTTAATTTTATTATAAGTTACTGTAAAATCATAAGTACCAGGTTCTGATTCATTTACTTTAGATAAATCTAAAGCATATTGTAGTTCATCTACTTCTTTACCAACACCTGGTTTAACATAAGAAGATGTTCTAATTGGTAATTTATCACCTAATTCAATAGTTAAATTAATAGGTTCAAAATCTTCAGCTGTTGAACGATTAAAAAAATAATATATAAATCCACCTACACCTATTATTAGGAATAAAACAACTAAAGCTGTCCAATTTTGAATTTTCTGAGCTGTTAAATTAACTTTTTTCTTTTGTTTCTTATTATGTTGATTTTTTCTTTTTTGGGCTTCAATTCTTCTTTTTTCAATATCTATTTGTTCAGGTAATACAGCAGTTTCGTTAACTGTTATTACTCCTTCACTATTAATTGTTCCTAAAGCTACTGCTCCATCACTTTTAAGTTCATTATCTTTACTAATTAATTCTAAAGAATTAGCATTATTATCTTCTTCTTCAAATTTAGGAATTATAGCTGATAAATCACGTCTTTTTTCCAACATTTCCATATCAGTTGATACAGATGGTGAAATAGTTGGTGTATCACTATTAGGAGTTGTATCTACTTTTGTATCAGGTTTATTTACAACATTAGGATCTTTTTCATCCATAAAAAACAACTCCTCTCTTTATTCTCATAGTTTCCTACTATAATTAATATACACTTTTTTTAACTTTTTTTCAACATAAAAGCACCTATCATAATAGGTGCTTAATTTATCTCGATCTACCTTTCTCCTCTTCTGGTAAATCAGCTAAATCATATTCATAGATAACTCCATCATCATTTCTAACTTCTAATTTATAATCATCAGGATTTATCTCTTCTTTATTCTTAAATGATAATTCAGTTTCAACTTCTGTACCATCAACAGGTATATCTAATGTTACATTTTTTCTTGAACGATAGTTATTTTTATTAACTAAAGCTAAACGTGCAAGACTATTCTTTACATTTTGTAATTTTTCGGCTAAGTCTTTACTATATTTAATCTTAAGACCATTTTTAATAACTGAAACTTTTAATGTTTCAACTCCTGTCAATATACTACAATATTGACGATCAATAATTGGTTTCTTACGAGGATTAAATTTTAAACTCTTACCAGTAATTGTAACTCCAAGAGGTTCATCATCTTTTGGTGGTTCAATTGGTGGTACAGGTTCAGGATTAATTTCTGGTTGACCTTTACCATTACGTAATTGTTCTCTTAATTGTTTCTTAAATTCACGACGTTTTTGTAACATTTCGACAATATCAATATTTGAAACTTGTGATTCAGCTACTAATGAACGTCCTATAACGGAATTTTGACTATCAATAAATTCTAATAATACATTGATTTTATTCATTACTTCTTGAGCAGCACTTGGATTAGATTTCTTTTCTTCAGCTAACTCAGCAATCTTCATTTCTGCTTCAACAACTAATGTATCATGTTCTTGAACAAACGCTTGATAATTAACCGGGAATTTAATCTCTTCAAACTTCATATCTCTAATTGTTGTATTACTAAATAATAATTGTTTATACTTTCTAGCATATTGTGCTCTTCTAGTTGATAACTCTGTTTTTAAAGACAATACTTCAAAATCTAAATTTCTTGCTTGTCTTTCATAACGAATATTATTTCTAACAAATTCATCAGTTAATTCAATATTCTTTTCAAAAGTATATAGTTGATTATTAATACCATTTAATTCTCTTATCTTTTCATTGATAACATTCATTAATTCAATATATACTTGTTGATCTTGTAATTGTTCTTCCGTAACTACTGGTTCAGGTTTAGGTTCTGGTGTACCAGTAGGTATTGGTTCTGGTGTTGGAGCAGGTGCTCCAGAATCTCCTGATGGAGCAGGTGCTGGTTTTTCACTACCTTTAGCTTTATTCTTAGCTACTAAAGCTTCATTAGTTAATACTTCCATACCAAATGGTTGTAATAAAGAACAATTATAATCTATAGCTATCTTTTCTGTAACTTCATCATAAAGCATACTAATACCATATCTCTTACATTCATCACTATTAACATAAGAAATAAACTTATTAAATAATTGTTGAACTTCACTATATTTATCTTTAAATTCTTGAGTTCCATATTCAAACTTAGATAATTCACTAATACCCTTTTTAATATAAGCAAATTTCTCAACTAAGTTATCTTTAACAAAATCAACAACTTCTAAATCTTTCTTACTATATCCACGATTACATTCATTAGCAACATCTAAAGCTTTACGATCAATAAGTCCAATAGCTGTAGCTTCATTAACTCCTAAAGCTACAATCATATCTTTATAAACATTACCTTTATTAGTAATTAATTCATCAAACTTAGTTAATTCAATATTTTCCATACGACTAACTAAATTTAAATATGTAATCATCTTATCAGCATATATAGCTTTAACACTATCAGCATATTCTTCTAATATTTTATCAACTTTTAATGCTGTATCATCTTGATGTTTCTTAACATCAAATACTTGTTTAGAATAACTAATTCCAACTTCTGGTATATAAATATTTAAAGTATAATTTTTTTCATCAAAATCGATCTTAGCTCCATGAGCTACTAAAACAGGATTACTCTTTAAACCAGCTACAACATTAACTATATTATTTAAAGCTGCTTTAAATTCTTCCCCACTAAGATTTAAATTATATACTGGTTCAACAGCATAATGTATCGCATCTAATAAACCTCTATTACCTACTATTGCTTTATATAATTCATCATTAACTTCAGGGAATAATTTAACTTCCTTAGTTACTCTATTTCTTATTTCATTCTTTTCTTCTACACTTAAAGAATATTTACCAACGACTTCTGTAAGTTTATTATTAAGATCTCTTATATCATCATTTAATGTATAATCAAGTTTTCTAAGTTTATTCATTAAACTTTCTCTAGAAGCTACTAATAAATTTCTTAACTCGTTATATAACTTAACTTTATCGTCTTCTTTAGTCTTATAAGTTTTATTAAGACTTTCATCAACATTTTTCTTAATTGCATCAAATTTACTTGAATCTCCTAATAAACTAGGTAATACAGGAACTAAGTTTTCTAAACTACTAATTTTAGCTTTAATATAACCTTGTTTATCTGCAGGAGCAGTAGTTAATTCATTTCTTAATTGATTTATTCTTTTAGCAATTAATTCATATCTAGCTCTTACTTCTAAAGGAGTACATATATCTACATTATCATACATATAAGTACCAAAGTCTTTTTCATACTCAGCAACTGCACGTTTTAAAGCAGCACGCTTTCTCATATATTCATCTAAGCCTTTGACAATACCATTAGCATATAAATCTATATCAGAAGCTTCTTTATTAAGAACTTCTTTAAATTTATCATATGCTACTAATTCATCAGCACTCTTTAATAAATCTTTTAATTCTTCAACAAGAACTTCTATTCTATAAGACAAAGCATCTGATCTTTGATCTATTTTAACTTGGGCACTAATCTTTTTAAATCTTTCTAAAAAGGCTTTAACTTCTTCATCGCCTTCTTGAGCATATCTTTCTAAAGTTTCTAAAGTTACATCTAATGAATCAGTTTCAATTAAATCTTCAACCATTATTCTAATTTTATCATCAGAATCTAACTTAGAAATATCAATCTTACCACGTGTTTTTAAACTTCTTTTTTTACCGGTAATTTTATCTTTAACGTCAGAGTCTACTCCACTAGCAACAGTTCCTTTATCACGAAAAAGTTTAAATCTATCAAACATTTTAACCTCTCCTCCCCTTATGCTACAAGACTTTTAATAAAGTTAGATATTTTTTCTTTATCCATAGGGTTATTTATATCTACTAATTGATCATAACCTTCTTGATCTTTTGTAACATACGAAGCTAATATATCAAATGTTCCATTATTATTATCAAGAGAATAAACAGCATACTCTTTACCATCTATTTCAACTACAGATAATAATTCAGCATCCATTATTTCTCCTGTTTCAACTTCAACTTGAAACTTTTGACCTTTTCCTTCCATGAGTAATCCCCTCCGTTTTCTTTATATCTTCAATTAATTATAACATAAATATTTATAATTATCTATCATCTTTATTATAAACAATTCTAATTTTTGCTAAATGACTATATTTTAATATTTGTTCTTTTAAATCATCTTGTTCAAATAGGCATAATTCCCCAAATTCCCATACACTAAAAGAAGCTATAAAAGATATAATTTCTTTCATAAAACCTAAGACATTATAATTAAGACTAATAGCTAATAAAATAAAGCCAATAACACCAATCATTAAGAAGAAAAAACTCTTTCTTCTTAATGCTTTAAGTTCAACTTCTTTATTAATCTTCATTAAACTAAAATGATTCTTAATAAGTTTTCTAAGAACTATTCTTTCTTCCGCACTAATCTTCTTACTATGTATTTCTAATACTAAAGGATAATCTAAAGGTATATAAGAAGCATAGTTTTCTATAAAAGACAAAAAATCCTCTTTTAAAATAGGATTTACACTTAATGAGTAAGTAGATATAATGCTCTTAAAATCATCTAATTTTAAATCAATATAAGCTTCATCATCATTTAATTTTAATTCATTAACTTTCTTAAAATTCTCAAATTTAGCTTTTTGATATCTTTTTAATTTATCTTTTGAAGACATAATCCACCTACCTTATCTATTATTTATTAGTATTTTGATAATAATTAGTTTCTGATAATTGTTCTGCTAAATAAGCGAGTTCACTATCTTCATCATAATCTTCTTGTTCAATCATATAAAGTAATTCCGACATACTACCACATTTACTAGGATCAATATTATATCTTTCTAAAGTCCCTACTTGATTATCTGTAAGTAATAAACCATTCTTTCTTACTTTCAAGAAATTACGATCTGGATCTTTAAGACCTACTAATTCTTCAATTTCATCATTAGTTAATTCATGAGCCATAATCTATTCTCCTTTTTTTACTAAGACACCTTTATCATTCTTAACATAAACTCTTTTATTATTCTTATCTATTTTCTTTAAAACAGCATCTTCTAAATTAATATGTAATATTTCTGCTAAACCCATCGTAAATATCATAATATCAGCTAATTCTTCATTTAAATCTTCTTTCTTTTTACGATAAGCATCAAAAGCTTCAGCTACTTCCCCATATAAATAACAAAACTCTTGATTAACATCAGTTACATTAAATCCTTTATTTAATTTATTTTGATATACTTCTTTTTGTTTAGCTACTAAATCTATCATGTTTAAAAACTCCTCTTTTACCTTTTCTACCATTCTAACTAAGTATATCATACATTATTAAATTATTATTTAAAAAAGCAAGTATTTTACTTGCTTCTTGACTATTTTTTTAATTCTTCAATTGCTCGAGCAACACCTAGACGACCATATTCGTATGTAAGTCCACCTTGTTGATAAGCAATATATGGTTCTCTAATTGGTCCATCACAACTAAGTTCTATTGATGATCCTTGGGTAAATGCCCCTGCGGCCATAATAACTTGATCTTCATAACCAGGCATATCCCAAGGCATTGGTACAGCTTGTGAATCAATTGGTGAACCCATTTGAATACCTTGAACATACTTAATTAATTTATCTTTATCATTAAATATTATATTTTGAACTATGTCAGCTCTTTCTTCATCATATTTAGGTTCAACATTATAACCTAAATCTTCTAAACATTTACTAGCTAAAATAGCTGTTTTTAAACTACTAGCTACTACTGAAGGTGCCATAAATAAACCTTGTAATAAGTTCTTATTAATACCTAAAGTAGGTCCTACTTCTCTACCTTCTCCAGGACAAGTAAGTCTTTCACCAGCTAAATCAACTAAGTCTTTTTTACCAGCTATATAAGCTCCATTAGGCGCAATACCTCCACCTAAATTCTTAATTAAAGATCCAACCATTACATCAGCTCCAACTGTTAAAGGAGTCTTACTTTCCACAAACTCACAATAACAATTATCAACCATAATAATTACATCTTTATCTACTTCACGAATAAATTTAATAACTTTCTCTAACTTATCAATCGTTAAACTCTTTCTGGTTGAATAGCCTTTACTTCTTTGAATCTCAATTAATTTAACTTTATTCTTCTTTAAATATTCTTTAATCTTTTCATAGTCAAAATCATTATCTACTAAATCAATTTGATCATACTTAACCCCAAAAGAAGCTAAACTACTATTATTAGGGACAATTCCTATTACTTCATGTAAAGTATCATAAGGTAAACCAGAAATAGATAACATAATATCATTAGGTCTTAAATAAGCAAATAAAGCTACTGTTAAAGCATGGGTTCCAGATATAAATTGACTTCTAACTATCGCATCTTCTCCATCTAAGACATAAGCGAAAATCTTCTCAATATTATCTCTTCCTAAGTCATTATAACCATAACCAGTAGTACTATTAAAATAACTTTCAGATACTTCATATTTTTGAAAACCAGCTAAGACTTTCATTGAATTATCTTTAGCTTGTTTATCAATCTTACTAAATATATCTTTTAACTTAATTTCCTCTTCTTCGATAAAATCTAAAGTTTCTTTACTTATATTTAAATCATTCATTAACATCTACCTCCATCAACCTTGATAATTGCATCATTTACATAAGTAGCTTCTACCCCAATATAATAAATAAATTCAGCTATTTCATAAGGCTCTGCAAATCTATCAAGTAATATATGTTTACATTCATCATTTATATAATCTTCACCTAATTCTTTATTCATCTCCGTATTAACCCAACCAGGAGCTACACTATTAACTCTTATATTAGGTGCATATAAATTAGCAAAATTATGCGTTAAAGAAATAACTCCAGCTTTAGAAGCATCATAATCCATACTATAAGCATAATAAGAATCTATTCCATTAGTTGAAGATATATTAACTATTGAACCATATCCTTGTTTCATCATTACTTCTCCAACATACTTACACATTAAAAAAGTCCCAATTAAATTAACATCTAAAATCTTTCTAAAATTATCAACTGTCTTATCTTCTAAAGTCGTATCAATCGCAATTCCCGCATTATTAACTAAAACATCAATATGTCCAAATTCCTTTAATGTTACATCAACTAAATTTTTAACTTCTTCTTCCTTACTTACATCAGCTTTAACTACTAAAGCTTTAATTCCATACTTAGATTCAACTTCATCTTTTAAACTTAAAGCTTTACTTTCACTGTTAACATAATTAATCACAACATTAAATTTATTCTTAGCAAAAACTTCTATTGTTGAAGCCCCAATACCACGACTACTACCAGTTACTAAAACTACTTTATTATCATAACTACTATTCATACTAATCCCCGTTTCTTTATCGAAAATATTATAACACAATAGAACATTTGATGATATAATATTTTCAGGTGATTGGATTGGAAAGACTGACTGGTCCTGAACAAAGACAAGAGTTTTACAATATGGGTAGAGAGTTTGCTTTTGAAGGTTTAGAAAAGAACTACTTTAAAGCATCTACTCCTGAAGAATTAGAAGCATTTGAAGCCGGCTACAATGCTGCTTTAGTTACAATAAGTGAACAACAAGAGAAACAAGAACAACAAGAACAAACTGGACCTAAAATGGGAAAATAAACTTAATATAAGCTTATTTCATCAAAAAAGATATTAGCTTTTAACTAATATCTTTTTATTTTTCTATTTTAAGAAAGCTCTTTTCTTATTTATCAAAACAACAGCTACAAATAAAGCTATACATACTCCAACTACAATAATTGGTAAACCAGCATTAGTATTAGGATTTTCAACTACTTCATTCATAACATCTTCATCTTCTTCAGCTTCATCTTGTATTAAATCATTCGTTTGTTCAGAATAAAAATCAATATCATAAGATAAAACTTCCTCTTGATATTCAGCTTCTACACTACCGGAAACTGGTAAATACTCTGATGATAAACTAACAACAGTTTGTTCTTCTTTTCCATCAACAGCTTCGAAAGCATAAGCTTTTAAATCAGCGTACTCTTCACCAATATATAATAATTCACTATCTTCTTCTTTTAAATTATCCAAAGTTAAGGCATAAGTTTTATCATCAATCCTTGTATATTTACTTAAACTACTATTATTAACTGTATTCTCGCCCTGTTTAACAGCAACTACAATATTATCATTTTCATTACGTTCTCTGTTTGTTTTAACTACTACAACATACTGACCGGCTTGCTTTTTAATTGTTGCCTCTACTACTTCAAAAGCTTCATCATAATCAGTTTGTGTTAGCATATAATTATAAATAGCTAAAACATTATTTTTAACTTCTTCTATTGTTCCTGTAGAACTCCAAGGATTAACTTTTGGTTCAACAACAGTATTATAAGTTAAAGTTACTGTTTCCTTATATACTTCTTTAATTACTCCAGGATTTGTATAATTTAATATTGCCATCTGGGCTGCTAATACAAATTCATGTTTAGTAACCGACATTGTCGGATTATCATTAAGTGGTGAAGTATAATAAGTATTATCACCTACTTGTTTTTCTACTAATATCCCAGCTTTAACTAATTTTTCAACAGCTTCTTCTTCTGAAATATAAGGCCAAGTTAATCTTAAAATCCCTGTTATATGTGCTTTACCTTCGTCACTAATTGATGAATCTTCAAGAGCTACTTTTCTATAATTATAAGGTTTTTCCTTTGCATCATAAGTAACATTAGTAATAAAAACCGGATAATAAACTGTCATTCCAGTTTCCCAAGGAACCGTATAAAAATTTTGAAAACCACCTTTAGTTGCTAATTCATCAGGATCAGAACCAGATAATACCATAGTATTTAAAAAGGTTTTAACAGCTTTAGTTTCTTGTCCGTCTTTAAGATAACTATATAAATGTTGTGATCTAAAATAAGTATCTCCCTTATTTGGAACATAATATAAGTCATCAGCTTTAACTACTACTAAGCTAAAACTAACTATCATTGCCAAAAGCAATGATAAAATAAACTTTTTCATAATATACCTCTTTTTATAAAATTTTAACCTTTTATAAACATTCTTTTTTTATTCATTCTTATTAAACAAATTAAAGAGATTACAACTATTACAACAGCTGCAAATGATAAACCAATAATCGTATTAGGATTTTCTACAGGTTCAGGTTCTTTTTCTATAGCTACTATATCAGTAGCTGTTGCAACTCCATTTTCATAAGAATATTCAAATGGTACATAAGCTGTTGCAAGACCAATTAAAGATTGTGATACTTCTGTACCCTCTTCATTTTCATAAACAATAACCATGTCATCAATATATACAGATCCACTTAATTTAACTTTAAAATTAATTAATTCAGTAACACCAACTAACTTATCAATATAAGCTCCATTTTCATCTTGTTCTAAGTTTTTTAAATCAACAGTAATAGTTCTATCATTTACAGTATATTCAAGTTTTAAATTATCATTTTCATTTACTTTTTTATTTAATGTAATACGAAGATAATAATCATTATCAACCTTTTGAGTTTCTACAGATTTAATACTATTAGTTTCTTCTTGTCCTTCTTCTAAAGTAATTAAATAATTATATATTGCTTCTATATTATTACCTACTGCATCATAAGCTTTAGTACTACTATCAGGATTATATTCATAATCGGCATAAACTGGATTATTTTTCATTGATTGATATGTTTTATCATATAATTTAGTTACTTTACCACTATCTGTATATTTAAAGATTGCCATTTGTGTTGCTGATACTAATTCATCATCAGTAATTGTTTCTATATCAGTAATATCATCTTTTACTTTATAACTACCATTTTCTTCTGTAACATTTTTCTTTGCCGTTATAATTTCTTTTCCATCTTTAGTTGTTTTAACTAAAATACCAGCATCAACTAAATTATTTACCATTTCATCATAAGTAATAAATGGATAAGTATTTTTTATAATTCCACGAATATGATTTTTAATATCATTATCAATAAAAGTTGAATCTTCTAAGTTAACCATATCATAAGTTACATTAACATTAAAATCGACTAATAAATCTGCGCAATAAGCTAAAAAATAATCTGTTCTTCTATGATTATAAGCTGTTGGAAACTTATTTAGAAAATCAAAATTTTCTACATCATTAGCAACATCTTGATTGCCATATAAAATGAATACAGAAGAACCAATACTTCCATGTGATCCTTTTTCATCAGTATACTGATATGTATGTTGACTACGTTGATAATTTGAGTTCTTTCTTTCTTCTGAAGTAGATGTATAAGCTTGTCTAGCTTGTACTGGCACTACCATTACTCCACACAATATTATCATTATCGATAATATTGCCTTTTCTATAAATTTTTTTACTTTCATCAAAGAGTACTCCTATTCTATATTTAAAGTATACCCCCCCCCCCGAGCTCAAATTGTCAACTGTTAATAACTCTTTTAGTTATTAACATCATGAATAACTTCTACATATTTCTTATCTTTTAATATCTCTTTAACAAATATCGATTGTTTACTTAAAGGACTTATTATATATGTTATCGTCTTTGTTCTTGTTAAAGCCACATAAAATAATCTCCTTTCCTCTTCATACTTATAATATTCTTTTTGTTTATTAACATACTTTAATAACTTTTCTTGTTTAATCTGGGTTGGCATTCCGATTAAAGAATCTTCGATATTAATAAGTATCACTACTTCACTTTCTAACCCTTTAGATTTATGCATCGTTAAATATCTAAAACTAAAATCATTATATGTATAAATATCATTATCGACCTTAAAATCTTTATCAATATATCTCTTAATATCTTTATTATTTCTTCCTAAAACCATTACCTCCTTAACTTTATTCTTCTTTATCATCATTAATAAACTCTTTAAAGCTTTAACTCTATCATCACTAAAATAGATCTTAACAGGAAAATCCAAATGTTTATGAGAAACTAATATCTTCTTTTGTTGAGCTTTATTCTTCATAATAAACTTCCCAGCTACATTAATTAATTCTTGTGGATTACGATAAGTATTAACTATTTGAAAAATTTTGGCATATGGTAATAACTTTGTAAAGTTCAAAAACAAATGTAAAGTACATCCCGTAAATCTATAAATAGATTGAAAATCATCACCTACTGCCAAAAATTTAGCATTAGTTAATCTAATAATCTCCTTAATTAAATTAAACTTCGTTATCGAAGTATCTTGATACTCATCAACAATAATATACTTCCATTTACTCTTTAACCCATTATTCCTTAAACACTCTAAACTCTTATTAATCATATCATTAAAATCTATAGCATCTTCTTTATGTAATTCATCTTCATATAACAAATAAATATTAATAATAAATAAAATAATATTCTTACTAACTTTATAATCTTTATAATCTATCGTAAACTTAATCTTTCTTAATATTTCTTTAAAATAACTAACTTCATAATTATTAGATTTAAATAAAGATATAAATGTATGAATAAGTCTTTTTAAATTATTTACATCTTTATCTTTATATTCTTTCCCCAAAATAATCTTTAAACTATTCATATATTTTTCATTATTGGGAATTATATTATTAAAGAAGTTATTAATAATTTCTTCTAAAAAATTGTCAGGAGCGATTATAAATGATACATTGTTTTGTTTTAATATTTCTAATGCTAGTTTATGAAATGTGTAAATATCTATCTTAAAATTATAATTCTTAGCTATATTATTTTTTAAATTAATCGTAGCATCATTAGTAAAAGATATACATAATATATCTTTAGGATCTATATGACAATAATTAACTAAATAAACTATTTTACCTATAATAGTTAAACTCTTTCCACTACCAGCTCCAGCTACTACTAAAGTAGCTTTTTCATTACTTAAAACTACTTTACTTTGATATTCATCTAACGGATATCCATTAATATTATCAAGTATTGTAACTTCTTTTCTCTTTTTCTTAAAATATTCTTCATTGTGAATATCTACTAACTTATTAACATTCTTATTTTTATATCTTTTTTTAATCTCTTCTATATCTTCTAAAGTAATATATTCATCTTTAAATTTATCAATAAAAAATCACTCTCTCTATTTTATATATACTATCTAAAAGAGTGATTTCCTTTTTATTCCATAAAAAAACGAAGTTTTAAACTTCGTTTTCACTAATTATTTCTTAGTTTTTTAATAGAAACTACACTAGCACCAATTGCACTTAATGCTAATCCCATATAAACTAATCCTGCATCAAATGTGTTTGGAGCTTTTTCATCAGTATTAGATGGATTACTAGAACCTGGTTTAACTGATTCATCACCATTTTCTACTAAATTAGCAATTGCAGTTGTAATAGCTTTAGTTAAATTTCTTATTGCTGTTTGATTATTTTTAGTTAAATCTTTACCATAATCTTCAGCATTTTCAATAGCTTCTTCTAAAGCTTTAACTGATTCAGCAGTATATTTAGATTTATCGATGCCTTTTGCTACGCTAATAGCACCTTCTAAATCACTATAAACATCTGTCATTACTTCTTTTACTTCTTCTTGATATATATCGTGATTCCAAAGTTCATCTTCTCCATCCTCATCAGTTAAAGTAAGATTAGTTGGATCAATAATTACTGTAATAGTTTGATCGATAGTTCCGTCTGCATTCCAGTCGAATTCAGTATAATAAACAATTTTAGCTTCTTTTTCAACAGCTGTTTCTAAAAATTCTTTTGTTATAGCATAATAGCTTAATAAATAATGATCTACACCATCAGTAAATTGATTTTTATTTGTTGTATCCTCATTATTTTTAAAATATTTTTTTTGACTTCTATCACCATTGCTATAATAAATTGGACCTTTATTGTCTTCTTCTCCAACATTTGAATAATCATAATTACTTGGAGCTAGTATTTTAATACCAGGCCAAGCTGCATCATCATATCCATTTTTTTGAACTAATTTAAATGAGCCAGTACTATAAGTAACAGTAACATGCTTATTTCCATCAGTTGATACAATAGATGGACTTGGTGCATTATCAATATAAGTATCAGAACCAGTTGCATCCTCTGGAGCTTGTAACATATCATCGCTATAAGTAGTAGAAACCGTATCAGCACTAACACCAACTACTGCCACAAACATTGCACAAAGTGTAAATACAAATAATTTAATTTTCTTCATTTTAATCATTTTCCTTCCTTTATGCCCTTAATATACCCCCCCCCGACCACCATCTGTCAATAACTATTTATTACTTTTTTTGGTACTAATTACCTTTTCTTTACATTTCTCAAATAGTTATTTTAGTTAATTTACTTCTTTATTTACTCATGATATAATTTAAAAGGATAATAAAAGGAGAATGGTTATGAACGAATATGATACTAAAGAATACTTAGAAAAACTTAATAAATATTGGAATGCTGCTAATTATTTATCAGCTTGCCAATTATATTTGTTAGATAATCCCCTATTAAAAAGAAGTTTAAGAAAAGAAGATATAAAAAGAAAAATAGTTGGTCACTGGGGAACTGTACCTGGTCAAACCTTTGTCTATACTCATTTAAATCGTGTTATTAATAAATATGATTTAAATATGATATATGTATCTGGTCCAGGACATGGTGGAAATGCTGTTGTATCTCATGTTTATCTAGAAGGTAGTTATAGTGAAGTTTATCCATCTGTTTCTCAAGATGAAAGAGGATTAAAAAAATTATTTAAACAATTCTCATTCCCTGGTGGAATTTCATCACACGTTGCTCCTGAAACTCCAGGATCTATCAATGAAGGTGGTGAATTAGGTTATTCTCTAGCCCATGCTTTTGGTGCTGTCTTTGATAACCCAGATTTAATTGCTGCTGTTGTAGTTGGTGATGGTGAATCTGAAACTGCTACTCTAGCTACTTCATGGCAATCAAATAAATTTTTAAATCCTAAAAATGATGGTGCTGTTCTACCTATTCTTCATTTAAATGGATATAAAATAAGTAATCCAACTGTTTTATCTAGAATTAGTGAAGATGAATTATTAAGTTTCTTCCATGGTTGTGGTTGGGATCCAATTATTGTTGCTGGTGATGAACCAATGACCATGCATAAAGAAATGGCTAAAGCTTTAGATAAATGTATTGAAAAAATTAAAAAGATTCAAGAAACAGCTCGTAATAGTAAAACATATCAAAGACCTTTCTGGCCAATGATTATTTTAAGAACTCCTAAAGGATGGACTGGTCCTAAAATAGTTGATGGTAAACAAGTAGAAGGTTCATTTAGAGCTCACCAAGTTCCATTAGATATGTCAGGTGAAGATCATTTAGATTTATTAGAAAAATGGTTAAGAAGTTATCATCCTGAAGAATTATTTGATGAAAATGGTCGTTTAATTCCTGAACTACAAGCTTTAAGTCCTAAAGGAACAAGACGTATGGGAAGTAATCCTCATGCTAATGGTGGTAAACTATTAAAAGATTTAATTCTTCCAGATTTTAGAAAATATGCTTTAGACATTCCTAAACCTGGTGAAATCGAAGCTCAAGATATGATTGAATTAGGTAATTATGTTAGAGATGTCTTTACCTTAAATAAAGATAATAAAAACTTCCGTATCTTTGGTCCAGATGAAACGATGTCTAATCGTTTAAATCATAGCTTTGAAGCTGAAAATAGAAGCTGGATGGGCGAAATAAAAGATACTGATGAATATCTAGCTCAAGATGGTCGTATTATGGACGGAATGCTATCTGAAAACATGTGTGAAGGATGGTTAGAAGGTTATATCTTAACTGGTCGTCATGGTTTCTTTGCCAGTTATGAAGCTTTCGTCAGAGTAATTGACTCTATGGCTAGTCAACATGCTAAATGGTTAAAGATAACTAAACCTATTCCATGGCGTGAAGAAATAGCTTCTTTAAACTATATTTTAACAAGTAATGTATGGCAACAAGATCATAATGGTTATACTCACCAAGACCCTGGTTTCTTAGATCATATCGCTACTAAAAAAGCTGATATTGTTCGTATGTATCTTCCTCCAGACACTAACTGTTTATTATCTTGTTTTGAACATTGTTTAAAAAGTAAAGAATATATTAATGTTTTAGTAACATCTAAACATCCAAGACCACAATGGTTAACAATGGAACAAGCTGTTAAACATTGTACTCAAGGTTTAGGTATTTGGGATTTTGCTAGTAACGATCAAGAACATGATCCAGATCTAATAATGGCTTGTTGTGGTGAAACTCCTACTTTAGAAAGTTTAGCTGCTGTCTCTATTCTTCGTGAACACTTACCTAAATTAAAAATAAGATTCATTAATGTTGTCGACTTATTTAAACTACAAACTAAGAGCAAACACCCACATGGTTTAAGTGATGAAGATTATGATGCACTATTTACTAAGAAAAAACCAATTATCTTTAACTTCCATGGTTATCCTACTTTAGTTCATGAATTGTTATATGAAAGATATAATCATAATATTGTCGTTAAAGGTTATATCGAAGAAGGTTCTATTACAACTCCATTTGATATGAGAGTACAAAATGAAATAGATAGATATCACTTAGTAATAGAAGCATGTAAAATGGTTCCTAACCTAGGTAGTAAAGGTGTTTATTTACAAAAACTAATGAATGAAAAATTAGTTGAACATAAAGAATTCATTCATGAATTTGGTTATGATATGCCAGAAGTAAGTGAATGGAAATGGAAAAATGAATAATATAAAAACTCGTTAATCTAAACGAGTTTTTTTCTTTATCTTTAATACTATAAAATATATAACTAATAATATAATTCCTATAATAAGACTATATAAAGCTACATTATTTAAAATATCTTTTAAATATTTAATTATTGCTTCAATTCCTATTTCATTTCTTAATTTATATTCTATAACAATTCCCATCAAGAACATTCCTACTGTATTCATCATAAATACTGATATTAAATCAGCTATAAGTTTTAAAATATTACGATTAATTAAGAATATAATAACTATTATTAGGATAAATAATATAATTGCACTATATAAAGTAATCTTTGCATATAATAAATTAAATATTTTATTATATTTTTTATTTTTAATAATCATATTATCTTTAAGATTCTTATCTAATTTATCTATATTTATATCTATAAAAGCTCTATTTATCTTAAATTCACTATCTTTATCATAATTATCACAATATTTATTTAAGATATTTCTTAGTTCTTCTAAAGAAGGTTCTTCTTTATTAATCCCCATATTATATTTAATATAATCACTAAGTATCTTACTATATATTTTATTTATTTCTTGTTCATCAATATATTCATTAAATTTATTTTCTTCATTATCTATTATTATTTTATTATCTGTAAATATCATTTTTTCGATATTATCACTTGCAACAAAGTTTCTTAAAACATAACTTACTATTACAGTTGTTAATGATAATAACAATAATAAACTTAATATCCAATTAATTATCTTTTTTATCATAACTATTCTCTTACTAGATACCATTCTTGTAAGTAGTTATTAGTACTACCACAATATTCACAAGTATCTTTAGTAACATCTATACTACTACCACAATTATGACATTTTATTATATTAATTTCATTATCTAGTTTAGTAATTTCTATTTTATTTCTTTTAAATGTAAATGTTTCTTTTTCTTTCTTTTCTATTAATTTATTATTTAGATAAGTTACTGTTCTTAAACTAACTTTAACTTTTACATATAAATCATTATCTTTTTGATAATCATCAAATTCTAAGTAATCAATAATATCATAATCTATAATATTATCATTTACTCGATCATCAAAATAATAATTTTTTAATTCATAATTTAAATTATTAAAGAAAGTATTTTTATCTACTCCTAAACTATTCATTTTATTCCAGAATTCTATTTGTTTTTTATTTTGTTTTTCTTTATATATTTTAATTGGTAATACAACAATCATTGCATCTACAATATAAAATAAGTAATATAAACCTACTCCTAGTATTCCTCCTATAATAAATACTTTAGCTATATCATAAATATTAAATGTTCTACTACTAAATTTTATATAAAAATACATTAATACTATACAAAATATAACATCTATTATAAAGGTTATTATTGTATATAAATTACTATTAGTTATTTGATCATAATGATATTTAGTTCCTAAGTCTTTATTACTATAATCCATATTGTAATATGTTTTACAATATGGACATCCATCATTAAAGTTATTAACTTTATCTATATGGCCACAATTAGGACATTTTATTTCATCATTATTACTATTAAAGACAAAACTATAAGCTAATCTAGGATCAAAATTATATGTCTTTAATAGTAGTTTTTTATCTTGATAATAATCTTTTTCTAAGATAATTCCATTAGTTATATTATCATTATGTGAATTATCTGAGTTTCTTTCTAATCTTTGATTATTATCTTTATAAATAGTTTTAATATTTATGTTATATTTATTAAGTCTTTTAGTATGTAATCTTTCAGTAATAAGAGCCATTATAATACCTCCTAGTTATTATTGTTATTGTTGTTATTATTATTGTTATTATTGTTGTTATTATTAGATGATGAACCTCCACTATATCCACCACTACTAGGTGTATAATGTGGAAATAATGTCATTCCAGTATTAGTTAATCTAAGTCCATCAATTGAATAATCTTTAAGTAATGCTGGGATACTTTTAGAAAGAACCCCATTACCATTCATAAAAGCTAAAACATTTTTATTAGCTATTAAATAATTAGCAGCATTTAAAGTTAAAAAATCATATACTTCATTTAATGTTTCTTCTGATAATGAATAATGAGTAGCTAAATCCATACATTGTTTAACTCTAACTAATTCATTATATGTTTCTGGTTCTTTCATCACTCATCTACTCCTTTTATATAATAAAATTCTATATTTTGAAATGGTAAATTAATAGCTGCTATATGATAATAAGCATTATTCTTTTGTTTGACATAATGATAATCTCTTAAAGCATTCGTTGTAAAGAATAAATTATTAGGTTTATCTTTAGCGATATATTTACTATATTCTTTTAATAAATTAGTTATATCATAAACATAATAACCTTCTTTATCACTATTATTACTTGCTAAGACATCTTTATATATTTGTTGTGACATAATATGTCTTTGTTTAGTTCTTCCTTCATCCCCATATGTTATTAAGTCTCCACTTAATAACATGATGTATAAGGCGTTATTCTGTGGATAAGGGCATTCTTCATCTAGTAAATTATCTTTAATATATATTTTAATCTTACTCTTATCTGTTATATAAATTATTTCACGATTATCTTTCAGTATCTGTGATTCTAATTTATGTTCTAAACCATCAACATCTAAGATAAAGCATTCTTTATCATAAATGTATTTTAAGTGTTCATCTTTACTAATTATTTCTTCTAAAGTCGGTGTTCCATCATTATTAGGTTCATGTGGACGATACTTTTCCATTAAGTCTGGATGCATAATTGATAAATAACGATATAAAGAATCTTGTTGATATTGATCGGGTTCATAGTTTCTTTTCTTATATAATTCTTGTTGTAGTTTACATGTATATGATTTGTTACTTTTGTAAACATTCTTTACAAAAGGACAACCTGTTTTACATATATATAAATATGGACATTGAACACATTCTTCATTAAAACCATACTTATTATGATTAGCATAGATCTTTAAATAAGCATTATTTAAGATATCTTCAACGCTATCTTTATAGATATTTCCATAATAGAAATCTTCTTGTTTTTGACCTCTAACACATGAATAGATATCTCCACTACGTTCTAGTAAAAAGAACTTCTCACCACAGCTATCACAATTAGTACAATATTCAGGACCAAACTCATTAAACCAAGCTCCATTAAGTCCTGTATCTAATTTTGTATTAGCAAATTCTTTATGCATTCTATTAAAGAATTCTACTTGTTCATCTTCACTTAATGGATGTAATAAATTATTAGAATTATAAGCAAAACCTATCATAAAATTAAAATCATTCATATCTAAACAAGTATTTTCATCTAAATATTTTATATCTTTAATAATATCATCTATATATTCATAATGTTCTTTAAATATTGTTGCTGATACTTTCTTTTTATTAGGTATATCTTTAAGTAGTTCAATATTTTTAAGGATTGTATCCATTGTTTCTTGACCACTTTTAGTAACTCTAAATTTATTATGTAAATGAAAAGGTAAATCTAAACTACCACTTATAGATACATTAAATTCTTTTATTGTATCTATATGTTTATCTATATTATATAAATTAGTTTTAATATGAGGATTCCCTACTTTAAAACCATTATCGCTTATTAATTTAGCATTATCATTATAATAATCACTAATATATTTAATTAAATCATGAAATTCTTCTTTACTAAGTGTTGTTACTTCTCCACCATGTAATGATATATTAAAAGGTATGACATTATTTTCTTTAAATTTCTTTATTGCATAATCTAAGGTTTCTACTGGTTTATAAGAAGTTTTTTCATCAACTGTATTATCTTCTAAATAGCAATATTTACATCCCATATTACAAGCCATTGTTGGAACGTAAAGTAAATGTATAAAGCGATTAATCATAGAAATTCTCCGTATAATCAGTGTAAATATTGCCTCTTCTTGTTACAACTGTTGGACTTTCTTTAAAAGCACGTGTATTAACACTTGTATCATAAGGTATTTCTATTGCTCTTAATGAAGAACATAATCTAAACGCTGAACTTCCTATATCTTTAACTGAATCAGGTACATAAACTTCACTTAAAGATGAACATCCATAAAAAGCATGTCCTCCTATTCTGGTAACTCCATCTGGTATTTCAATACTTCTTAAAGAAGAACAATTTTCAAAAGTATTACCACTTATTTCTGTAATCTTACTAGGTAATTTAATCTCTTTAAGTGATTCACAGTTAACAAAACTTTCCCCATGAATCGAAGTAATATCATCATGTAAAATAACTTCTTCTAAAGATACACAATCTTTAAAAGTTTCCCCATTTATTTCTGTAACTCCTAAAGGAATTACAATCTTTTTTAAAGAACGACAATTCTTAAAAGCACTACCACCTAAATATTTTAAGTTCTCTGGTAAATTAACCTTTTCTAAAGCTACATCATTTAAAAAAGCTTGACCTCTTATCTCTTCAATACTATCTGGTAAGATAACTTCTTTTAAAGTAGGTATATTAGCAAAGACATCACCTCTAATTGATAATACTTTACGTCCATTATGGGTTTCTGGTATTTCTGCTTTAGTAAAATTAGTAATACCTAACGTATAAAATCTAACTCCATATCCATCTAAATAATCTTCATAAAAGATATGCGGATTAAAATAAACTAATACTGGTAAAAGACATGATATTCCAATAATAATGGCTTTTTTAAAACCTAAATTATTTGATACTTGTTCAGCTGTTAAACTAGATACTATATCAGCTATTTTTTCATCAGGTCTAGCTTTAACTTGTTTTTTTAAATAACTAATTACAGTATATTTCTTACTAAATACAATAAAGATTATTATATTAACTACTTCAAGTAATAAAGTCCACCAAGGCATATGAAAGAAAATAAATGATATACATACAAAATTTAATATACCAAATAAAACAGTTAAAGCATATTTTCTATTTCTAATATAAGGAACAATTGCTTTATCATCAAATTTATTTTTAGTTAATTCTTTTTTTATTGTATCTTCTAATATATCATCAATACTCTTTAAGTATTCTGAATTTACTTGTGCTTCTTTTACTGGTTCTTGATAAGCAAAAGAATAATCTTTAACATATGTATAAGTACTAGGATATTCTACTCTTTTAGCACTAACTATTTTTGTTCTACTTAATCTACGATGATCAAATGGTGTATTACTTACGGTAATACCATCTAAACTAACTTTAGTATTATTAAGTAATTTATCCATCATTGTCATCTTATTTTCTGGAACTATATCTATATTATTAATGGCATTCTTTTTAGTCGATGATACAATAATATAAATAATAAGACCAGGTACAACAATATACGGAACAAATATAAAACCAAATATAATTAAAATACTGATTAAACAATCTTTGAATGAATTTTTATTTGTACTATTCATATCCTACCACCATTATAATTTTATCATATAATATCTAAAAATGTTATAATTTAAGTGGTGATTATATGGATAATATTTCTCTCTTACAAAAATATATTGATGAATGTCATAATATTGTCTTCTTTGGTGGTGCTGGTGTCAGCACCGAATCAGGGATTAAAGACTTCCGTAGTGTCGATGGCTTATATAATGAAAAGTATGACTATCCTCCCGAAGTTATTTTAAGTCGTTCATTTTTTAATGAACACCAAGTTGAATTTTTTAAATTCTATCGTGATAAACTTAATGCTTTAGATATAAAACCTAATATAACTCATTTATATTTAAAAGAGTTAGAAGATTCAGGTAAATTAAAAGCTATAATTACCCAAAATATTGATGGCTTACATGAAAAAGCTGGTAGTAAGAATGTTTTATTACTTCATGGTACTACCTATCAAAATCATTGTATGATGTGTCACAAATCATATAAAGCTGAAGATGTTTTTAATAGTAAAGGTATTCCTAAATGTCCTTGTGGTGGTGTAATTAAACCAGATGTTGTTTTATATGAAGAACCTTTAGATGAAGAAGTTGTTAGTAAATCTATTAAAGCTATTAGTGAATGTGAATTATTAATTGTTGCTGGTACTTCTCTAGCTGTCTATCCAGCTGCTAGTTTTATTAATTATTTTAGAGGTAAATATTTAGTTATTATTAACAAAGATACTACTCCTCTAGATAATACCGCTAATCTAGTTATTCATGATAAATTAGGTAATATTTTTAGTAAATTAAAAGTTGATTAGTAATTAATCAACTTTTAGTTTGTCTTTCCAATCAGTATTAATAGCTTCACATTCATATAAAGTATCAGATACATATTCAATAGCTTCAAATAACTTCTTAGTTCCTCTTTTATCTTTTCGATAATTAGCTATATTACTTGTTTTAATTCCAATAGTTTCTCCTTCAGCATAAGAATCAATATTAGCTCCAATATATAAGAACTCCCAATTCTTATGTTCTTCAATTAACTTTTTAATTTTCTTCTTATCATATTCACAAGAAGCATTTTCTAAACCATCAGTTGTAATAACAAATAAAACTTTATTACTTCCTACTTCATTATCTAAAGTATTAATTGTTTTACCTATTGCATCATATAAAGCCGTACAACCTCTTACATAGTATTCTTTATCTGTTAAATTATTAACTTCTTTAATATCCTTTCGATGAATTAATAATTCGTATTCGTTATCAAATAAAACAGTCGTAACTTTCGTATTATATTTATTATTTCTCTGTTTATCTAAATAACTATTATAACCTCCTATTGTATCTTTTTCACTACCTTGCATAGAACCACTTCTATCAAGTAGAAAAACTACTTCTAAATCTTTTTTCTTTGTCATATT
The DNA here is from genome assembly GCA_947625425.1 of uncultured Bacilli bacterium. Next base: position 17,952 of record CANQOH010000003.1, on the reverse strand, counting down.
TTTTCCTTCTTTCTGCCATCATCATAATCTATCTTTCTATTAAAAATGTCTCTTATAAAGCGACAAATAATAATTAATCTGTTATAATAAAATTAGTTAGGATGATTATGATGAAAGAAAAATTACAAGAGTATATTAAAAATAATTTAGAAACTGAGGTATATATCGGTTTTAAAAAAGCTCGTTATGATGTTGAACAAGCTTGCTGTTTACAAAATGCTCGTTTATACGATGATGACGAAAATATCAATGACTATATCAAAAATAATATCGAAGAAAGTAAATTTCAAAAAGTCTTATTTAATTATATTGATGAACGTCATTTAAAAGATAGTGATGTATATAATAAAGTTCATTTAGATCGTCGTTTATTTTCTAAAATAAGAAGTGATTCATCTTATCATCCAAGTAAAGAAACTATTCTTCTTTTAGGTCTATCATTAGAACTAAACGAAGAAGAAATAGAAGAATTACTTCTTAGTGCTTCATACTCTCTACCTAAAAATAATGAATATGACTTAATAATGCGTTTCTGTTTTATTGAAGGTATATATAATATAAAAGATGTTAATGAATTATTAGATTTATATAATTGTAAATTATTTTCATACTAAAAGAAGGATTACTCCTTCTTTATTTATTTTCTAGAATTAAACGATGATCACTATTTAAAACTTCTAAAATAGTATCATTATCTATTAACTTTAATAAAGTGTCTAAATGCATTGCACTATAAAACTTAGTAACATTATCTTTAATAACAAATAATCTTAATACGGGATTATTAAATAAAGTATTAATATCTACTGTTCCATTAATAAAACTTTCCCATACTGATTTTAATAATGTTGGATTAAAGATATGTTCTAAATGTGTTAATTCATATATTTGATAAAGAAGATCAACCTCTTCTTTTTTTAAAGTACTAAGTTTTCTTCTTAAACGATATAACATTTGGGCATCAGCATATTCACTACCTACAGCTAAAGCTTCTTGATAAGATACTTCTTCTATTTTATCTTTTACTTTATTATATTTTTTATTAGCATCTACTACTTCTTTATTATCATAAGTTATCTTAGCAATTCCTATTTCATTATCAGAAATTGCTAATCTTTCAAACGGAAATTCAACTAATGAAGACCCATAATTAAATAAAGGAAAAAAATTAATATATGCATTTAAAATAGATAATTCTTTTAAAGATACTTTATCTCTTAAACCATTTAAGCAATTAATTACTACTTCATTAATAAATCTTTTAAAGTTACTCATAACATGATTTATATAAGGTTTAGTAACATCATTTACTTTTGTCGTATATTGAAATACTAACTCTCTTTCACTCATTTCATACATTGATAATTTTCTATAATCACTAAAGACATATATCTTACATTCATTACTACTAGGTTGTCCACTATCTTTTTGATGAGCCACAAACTCTCTTTTAGGAATAACTATTCCTTGTCTTTTATATTCTTCTAAAGCATTTATTAAATCAATAAAATATTTTATATCATACTCATTATCATTAAAATGAATTTTATTATCTTCAATATAATACTCTTTACCATATAATAAATAACTTATAAATTCATAAGTATTAAGATCATATTCTTTTAATAAATTCATATTTGAATTAAAATAAATAAATATTAATTCTAAAGCAATATAAATATCTATCTCCGGATATAATCCTTGATTTAAAGCACAAGAAAAAGATTTATTAGCTTTAATTAACTCAAATAAAGTTTTAATCTTTTTCTCTCTCATAAATTATTTAATATTCCTTCTCTATAAATTATATTTATCTTTTAATTCTTCTATTTCTCTTATTATTTTTTGTTGCTCTTTCATTGTTTTAGCTACTTTTAAAGAATTAATTTTATTAATAAAATTTGATTTTTCTTCGATATCTAATTTAGAATCATTAACTTTATGTTTTAAACTTGTATAATCAGGTAGTGGATCTTCATTTACATCTAAAGCAAAAAATGAAGCTAAATTATCTGATAGTTCATAATTATTTCTATTTTTTACTGTTAATCCCATATATTTCACCCACACTTATTGTAACACACTTTACTTAAAATAAAAAAAAAAGAATTTTTTAAATTCTCTTAGAATAATCAAAATCATCTAAAGTTAAGTTAAGATTTGTAATAAATTCAACTAACTTATCAAAAGTAATTGAAGCTTTAAAGACACTCTTACCTAAAGTATCATTATATAGTTCAATATATAAACTTTTACCTTTAGGATTAGCATATACACGACCTTTTTTAATAGCTTCAATTATTAAACTCATTATTTTATCATTATCAAAAGCTATATTAGCTAAAGATGTTTTTTGTTCTTCGGTAATTAAAGCTTGTAATTGATTTCTTGCTGCTTGATGTTCATCTTCTATTGCTTCTTTAGCTTGATAATCTTCTAAAGCTTTTTGATATTTCTTCGCACGCATTTCTTTTTTCGCTACATCAGTATCAGATATAGCACTTAATTTAGCTAACTCTTCTGTTGCTTTATCTTTAGCATCTATTTTTATTTCACGTTCTTTATTAATAACTTTTATCATTTCATTTAATTTAGCTAAATTAGCTTGTAAACTAGGACTAGCATAACCAAGTAAATGAAAATCACTTAAAGAAATAGCTGTATAATCAAGATCTAATTCTTTAATTAAACTCATATATAAATTAAATAAACCAGCAATAACTTCTCCTTTAGGAATATCTTCTCCTCTATAAGAAGCTTCTTCATTTAAACTAGAAGCTAAAACATATTTCTGTGTTTGACGATTAGCTACTTCATTACTATTAATAAATTCAATTAACCATTTATTAATTAATCTTTGTTGGACTTCTAATGGTTCACTATAGAAATCTGGTTTATACTTTTCAGCTTTATTAACTAACCAAAAAGCATCCGCTAATTTATATTTACTAATTTCTACTTCAACATCATTAGGTACTAAAGATTTAAAAGTTGCCATTACTTCATCAACTTTAACTTCTTTTTTATCACGATATTCCTCAATTGTTTTCTTTCTTGTTTCATCAAAAACAACTTTTAAATTAGTATTAGGGCTTACCGCTGACATTGATACTAAGAAAGTCTTAGTATGTCTTAAATAATCTATTAAACCTAAAACATCTAAGATATTATTTTCACTCTTTTTATTATACATAAACATTTCTTTAAAAGCATTCTTCTTAAAGGCATTAGCTAATCTATATAACCATATTTGGGGAATAACAGTTTCTATTTCTTCACTAGATACAAAAACATTACTATTCTCATCATAAACATAATTGCCTTCTTTTAAAGCTTTAAATAACTTACGATAATAACCATTAACATCATTATAAAACTTAGCATCCACTACTGGCACAGCTGAAGGCTTTTCATATAAGCCAGGTATAATACCTTGAAATAAAAAGAATTCTAAAGAAAATGATGGATTTTCATCATAATATTCCATTAATTCATTAATAGATATCATATTAAATAAATTTAATTTAGCATTTTCAAAATTTTGTAAATTAATAAAAGATGAGCTTGCTTCTTTTCTTAAAGAAGTATTATTAACTAAACTTTTCATGAGAACTTCAATAGCTTTTAATTCATTAGTTAACATTTTACTCACCTACTTTACTATTTTACTTCTATTATTATAGCATAATAGATAAGAAAAAACTATTTATATCTTGAATTTATTTTCTTAGTTAAGCTTAAACTATTAACTGGTATTAAAACATTACCTCTTCTTCCAGTCCCTAAATCTATATCTGGTTTAGCTTCATATCCATGAAAATCTGTTCCACCACTTTCTAGTAATTCTTCTTCAATCGCTATTTTATGATAAGCCATTCTTTCTTGTTTACTTAAATTAGAATGAACAGTTTCAATTCCTTTTAAACCAACACTTTTAAGATAACGTATCTCTTCTTTAAGTTCTTGTAATTGTAATTTTAAACTATTAGGATGCGCTAGTACTGCTACTCCTCCAGCTCCATTTATTAATTCAATACATTCTTCTTTAGTTAAACCTTTCTTTACTTTTCTTACCTTTTCATAAGCATATATTAAATATCTTCTAAAAGCATCTTCTACATCTAAAGCATATCCAAGTTTAACTAATAACAAAGCTAATTGAGGTCTTCCAACATTCCCTTTACTTCTAAGAATAATATCTATTTCATCTCTAGGTATTTGTAAATTAAAATCTCTCTTTAAGACTTCAATATATAATAATAAATTATAAATAGCTGTTCTTTTCTGTTCATCAAGTTCTCTATTTAACTCTTCATTATCTAAATCAATATTATATCCTAAGATATGCATACGTCCTTTACTAGCTTTAGCTGTTAATTCAACCCCACTATAAACTAAAATATCTTTATGTGGTAATTTAACTAACTCTTTAGAGCCTTCTATATTATCATGATCAGTAATAGCTAAAACACCTATCTTTTTCTTTGTAGCTTCCTTAACAATTTCTGAAGGACTTAAATTCCCATCTGAATAAATACTATGCGTATGTAAATCCATTATTCTTTCCATATTTCCACCTCTTTATAATTGCATTATAGTCTTCTTCTTATTATAATAAAAATATATATTTTTTATTTTTATGATAACTGGAGGTTATAATATGAATATTAATTTTGAGTTATATAGAATCTTCTATGTCGTTGCTACTGTTGGTAATATTACTAAAGCTAGTGAAATTCTGATGATAAGTCAACCAGCTGTTACTAAACAAATTAAAAATCTTGAAGAACAATTAGGTGGTGAATTATTTATTCGTACTAAAAGAGGTGTTATTCTAACTGATAATGGTAAAGAAATATATAACTATGTTAAACAAGCTATTAATTCTTTTAGTAATGCTGAAATGCAATTTTCTAATTTAAAAAAATTAGAAAAAGGTACAATCAGAATTGGTATTAGTACAACTTTAATGCGTATCTTTCTTTTAAAATATTTAAAAATCTTTCATCAAGAATATCCTAATATTGCTATTCAAGTTTTCACGGATCCTAGTAAAATAATGCGTAATATGTTAAAAGAAGGTAAGATTGACATTCTTATTGCTAAAGAGGAAATTAATGAAGATGAAGATTTAGAATTAATTCGTTTAGGTAAATTAAAAATGGCTTTTATCGCTTCAGATACCTATAAAGAATTAAAAGATAAAGTAATTGATATTAATGATTTAGAATCATACCCTATTCTCTTACAAAAGTATCCTTCAACAACCAGAGAAACTTTTGATAAATTCTGTGCCAATAACAATATTAAAATAACTACTAAACTAGAAATAGCTAGTTCTTCTTTATTAGAAGACTTTGTTAAGATCGGTTTAGGTATTGGTCTTTCTACTAAAGAATTTGTCGAAAATGAATTAAAAGAAGGCAAAATATTTGAAATAAAAACTAAACAGAAACTCCCAGAAACTTATTTCTCTTTAATTCTCCTTAAGAATTCTATTCATAGTTTTAGTACTAATAAATTAACGGAAATAATATTAAATGATTTAAAAAAATAGTTCTAATGAACTATTTAATCAATAAAGAAATATGTTCCAGTTGCTGTTGCTACTAAATTATCTTTTTCATCATAGATATTGCATCTAAAAACAGCTGTTGTCTTACCAACTTTTATTTTTTCTGCTGTCGCTATAATCTTACTACCTTTAACCATTTTTAAATAATCAATTTGGGAATTAATTGTAACTAAATTACGTCCTGTTGTTCTTGCAGCCATTCCCATAACTGTATCTGCTAAACCAAATAATAAACCGCCATGAACAGTTCCATTTGGATTGAGTGAATTCTCATCTATCAAAGCTTCCATCTTTGCATAACAATCTTTTAATTCGATAATATGCATTTTATTATATTTAATAAATCCTGGATTATTTTCCACATAATCAATTATTTGTTGATACATTTTTTCTTTTTCCATCTTTAAACCTCCAAATACCTTTCTAATAATACAACTATTTAATCAAAAATACTAGTATTTAAAAATACTTATCTTTTTCTTAACTTCTATTATATAATAAACTTATATGAGGTGACTAATTATGAATTTAGAAAAATATAAAGCTCACATAATCTTTGTTATCTTAATAATTCTTATGTTATTAGGTGTTGTCTTTTGGAATAAAATAATTGATAAGCAAGAAGAAAAAGATAATAAAGAACCAGAATATATTGATGTAAGTGATGTTAATAACACTAAAGATATCGACAGTCAATTAGGCGAAGACATCAGAATAACTGCTGGTTATCTTCTAAGTTATACAACTAAAAAAAGTGGTACTTGGTATATGAGTACTGGTTATATTGTTAGTATCAAAAAAGATAAAGAAACATCCATTATCAAATTAAGTCAAGATAAAGATAGTAAAAATTATCTCACAGCTACTATTGATAATCTTAGTTCAAGTATTAAAAAAGGTCAAAATATCTATTTTGTTGGTAATATTGATTTAAGTACTGGTTATATTAAATTAACTACTATCAGTAATAAACCAATTAACTATAAAAATGTTGAAGAAATCGAATATTCTAAGTTATATGAAAATATATCTCTTTTAAATAAAACTACTTTTACAATATCAGGTTATATGGTTACTGATAATGAAACTTATAAACTATTTGAATCTAAAACTACTTATCAAAACAATAATAATGCCGGTAATTATTTTACTATTAATTGGCAAGATGAATTTAATCTAACTGGCAATGATGATGTTAAAATAAATTGTTCTTTAGATGGAACTTATAAATTAAAAAATTGTACTTTAAAATAAAAGATGGAAATTCCATCTTTTTATATTGCCACACTTTTAACATCTACTTCATATAAAATATCTAATGAAGTATCTTGATTTTCTTCTAAGATACCCTTAACTGTTATTCTTGTATTATCTTCTATCTCTTCATTATTATTTAATTTAACACTATTTACGGAAGTTCCATTAATTACTAAAGGACTATCTAAAGATAAAATACTTATCTTTTGTTTCCCCCTATCAATCATAATCTCTCTCGTAATAATTTCTCCTGTTAAAGTAACTTCTTTATTTAATTTATTACTACAACCAACTAATATAAATAATAAAACTAATATAACTATATATCTTATCTTCATATTAACTACCCTCTATTATAAATATAACACAAAAAAAACTATATTTAAAATATAGTTTCTATTTCGTTAAATCATTTATATCTACACGAGCATTACTTAAAATATTTTTATAATCTTTAATTCCCTTATTAACTTCATCTACATATTTAGCGCAATCTTTATCATAAGTAAAAGTATTATCTACTAAACTAAAAGCTTTATAATCATCAACTTCATAAGTACACACTTTATCATCAACTTTAAAGACAATAAAAGGTTTCTTTTTGGAAATATTTATCGTATATAAATCTTTTATTATTTGATAACTATCTTTCTTATAACTTACAGAATAAGTTACTTTATCTTTTTCTTTACGACATAAACTTTTACCACATTCATATCCATTATTACTTAAGTATCTTTTTAATTTATTAGTTGGTTCATTATATACTTTATATCCTGTAAAACTAAAACCACTTAGAGCTAAGATAATAATGACTACGATAGTACCTATAATTACTTTATAATTCTTTTTATCTATTTTTACTTTTTCTAACTTTTTATCTTTTTTAGACGATTGCACCATTATTCTCCTCTTTCTTCTTTTTTAATAACTCTTTATCTTTTCTTCTTTGATCTTTATTATCATCATAATCTTTCTTAACTATTCTTCCAATATAAATTACATTAATAATATTAATTACTAAAAGAACTAAATAAGTAATTAACATCACTGACATCTTCTTATCATATAAAATTCTAATCATTATCAAAATAAAGATAATCATTAAAATACTAACAATATTTAAAATCAAAGCTCTTTTGTAATGTGACTCATTAAGAATTGCTAAACCCGTAATTAAAGGTCCAAAATAAGGTATTATCCACCCAATCATTGCTGTCATCATCATAATATATACAACATTATCACTCATCTTAAAAACAAAAAGAGATACTATAGCTATTAAAGATATTAAAATATTAATTCCTGATAAAACTTTCTTCATCTTACCACTCCTATGCTAACTTAGGTAAATCAGATTGATCTCTAATACCATTTAAAACATTTTGATTACTAATTTTAAGTAAATCTCTAATTGTCATCTCTAAGTAAAATGAATTCTCTGTTTTCTCATAATCTTCAAAGACTATTATATTATTTAAGACATTAGTATTATTAGTTTTTAAATAATAACTACAAGCCATAATCGAATTATATATATGTTTAATTACGGAATTATTATTATTAAAAATATCTATATTATTATATTTATCTTCTATCTTCTTTCTCTCTTCTTCATACTCTTTAGATACTGAAGATATCGTTGAATTTAATCGCCCAATAACAATACTTGCTCTATTAATCTTTCCTACACATAATTCCAATTCATTCTGATATTTATCTTTAGATAAATCTTTTTCATTTAAACTACTACGTTCTTTTTTATATTTATCTAAATCTCTTTTAACAGATTGTAACTCTAAATTTAAATTCTTTAATTGTTCTTTTAATAAAGCTTCATTATTATCACAAATACTATTCATATATTTAGGTTTAATATTTCTTAAATCTAATAAGCTATAATCTATACTATCTTCATCTATATAAGTAAGTAAAAACTTATTCACCGCTAGAAGTAATAATATTTGAATATCATCTAAATTATATTCTTTTCTAATTGTTTCATAATTCTTATAAGATTCTATTCTAATAATTGTTAGTAAATCTCCTAAATTATCTATTGATGTATTCATATGTTCTAGAAGTGTTATATCATTACTTAATTGCCATACAGCACTTTCTATAATATGTACTTGTTTATTTAATGAACTACTATAAAAACTACTATCCATTAAATCTTTTATCTTCCTTAATTCATTATATGGAATATCTAAAAGATTAGTTTCATCTTCTGCTAACTGAAATCCCTCTTTACTACATTCTTTCTTTAATAAGTTATAAAAGATTAAATATGATTCTTCACTTTCTAAACCATGTTTATATTGTTTTAAATGTTTTAAATAATTAATGGCAGTATTTTTAACTATTAAAATATCATTTTCTTTAACAGCTTTTTTCGTATTAACATGTTTAATCTTAATACGATAATATTTAAAGCTTTCTAAGAATTTATCACAATCTTTTTTATCTTTTACTTTATTTATATCTTTATTAGCTATTGTATAACATATATTAATTTCTTTATATTCATCATTCTTAGTATTATCAAGTAACATTGATAAAAAAGCTAAGAACCATTTATAATCAACATAAGTATTATCATTAAAATAAATTCTTTCTTCTTTAAAATTAACTTTATAATTATCTAGAGTTACTTTATCTTTAATCTTAAATAGTAAATCTATTTCTTTAACATATTCGATATTAGTTATATTAGAAATACTATAATATATTTTTTTTGGATACTTAGAAATATATTCATTATATTTCTTTTCTAAATATTCTTTATTATTTATTAGTAATTTAAAGATATACATATAAATAATAAAATTATTTTTAGAAGTCTGATGATAGAAATAAGGACTTTTACCAACTACTAAACTTGGTTTATTAATAATATCAATTAAAGAATTAATCATCATCATAACTTGATCCCTTATTTTATTATTTTCTATCATCAATAAGACTCCTTTCATAATTTTTCTAAAGTTTCACTTAATATACTATATAAATATATATTTATTTCTTTATTACTAATTCCTTTTATATAAGTACGATAACCATCTAATTGTTTTAAATAATTATCATCCTTTATATTATTTAATTTATAATCTATAATATCAATTCTATCATCATATTCTAGCATTAAATCTATTATACCATGATACTCATTAAATTCATCACTATAAATAAATTCATGTTCTTTATATATCTTAGCTTCTCCTATATTATCTAGTAATGAATTATTTAAAAATTTTTCTATCTTATTTCTAATTAATGTATTTTCTATTAAAGAATAATCAGGTTTTATAAAATCTATATATTCTAAAGTTTCATGAACTAAAGTACCAAAATCCATATTATTTCTTGTTTCGATATTAATTAGTTCATGAAGATTTTTTGAAAAATGTTCTTGTTTTAAAATAGGTCCTTCTATTACTTCTATTTCTTCTACTTTAACTTTTTCTTCTCCCTTAGTAGTTATCTTATCTAAGTCTTTATTACTATATAAATATTCTTTCGTTAAACCTAATTCCTCAATATTTATTTCTTTATAGTATTTATTTATTTTATACTTAATAGAATCTAATATCTTACTAAATGATTTATATCTTCTTCTAATATTTAAATCTATTGTCATATTATCTTCTAAATCATTTATTACTTCATCTTTCTTAGGTGTTAATAAAATCATCTTTTCTCTAGCTCTTGTTAAAGCTACATAGAATAATCTTATTCTTTCTGATATTTCATCTTCTAAATAATGATACTTAACTAATCTTTTAATAAAAGATTCCCCTATTCCTTCATTAAAATAAGGTGTTATAATTCCATATTTATTATCATATAAGAAACGATCATTTAAATCTCTAATATTAAATTCTTTACTTAAACCACTATAATAACAAATATTATATTCTAGACCTTTAGAAGTATGGATAGTCATTATTTTAACTGAATTACTATCACTTCTACTTGTCTTATATTTCATCTCTTCATCACTATCTAATAATTCATTTAAATAATCTTTAAAAGTAAAGACATTATAACCTAAAGAACTTAAATTACTAGCAATATCTAATAACTTAGATATACGAACCATTGCTTCTTCAACATTACCTACTTTAATAAATTTTTCATACATCTTAGTTACATCGATAATTTTATTTAATAAAGAAGTAATTGTTTCACTACTTAAATTAACTGCTAAAGTTTGTAAAGTTTTATATATCTCTGTTTCTTTAAATGAATCATTCATAAAAGTTCTTAATATCTCATCATCACTTATTTCAAATAAATAACTACGAGCTATCGAAGTATAAGCATACTTAAATTCTTGATCTAATTCATCATTAGCTATCTTAACTATTAAATTAATAATATTCTTTAAGATAAAGATATCATCAGAATCATTTAATTTACTATCTTTATATATGGCTAAAGGAATACCTAAGTATTCAAATACTTTTTTATATATATCAAAACTAGTACTACGATCCATCAAAATAACAAAATCACTATACTTAATATCTCTTAAAGTTCTAAGATTTTTATCAAAAACTTGATATTTATTCTTTATTTTATCTTTAATATCTTTCGCTATCGTAAATATTTCTATTTCATTAGCTGAATAGTTTGGATATTCTAAAGCATCATATTCACATATTTCAAAATCATACTCATATCCTGTTTTTCCTTTTTCAACATAATCTTTATTGCCAAAGACCATTTGATGAGATTCATGATATTCAGCTCCCCCAATTTTATTATCCATAATTAGTTTAAAGACTTCATTTATATTAGCTAAGACTTCATCTCTTGATCTAAAGTTTTGTACTAAATCAATCTTTATTCCATTATCATTTCTTGCATATTTATCATATTTATTTTTAAATATTTGGGGATTAGCATTTCTAAAACGATAAATACTTTGTTTAATATCACCAACCATATAAACATTATTATTTTCAATCAAAGAAATAAACTTCTCTTGAATATCATTTGTATCTTGATATTCATCAATCATAATTTCTTTAAATGTATCACGAATCTCATTACGTACTTCAGAATGTTCTTCTAAAATCTTAATCGAAAGTAAAGCAATATCTTGAAAATCATATATTTCATTTTCTTCTTTATACTTATGTAAATCATTTAAAAATTCTTTAATAATCTTAATTATAATAACTAAATAATCTTTTATTATTTCAATACTCTTCTTAATATCTTCTAAATTACCATATTCTAAAATAATATTTTTAAATTCTGTAATCGTTTTACTTAATCTTTCTTTCGCTGCTTTAACATCATCTTCATAACCTCTTAATTGTGGTAACTTAATAAGGGGAACTTTTAAATAAAAATCATCTATACTATTACATGTTTCTAAAGGACTTAATGCTTCTTCAAGTTTAGTACCAAAATCTCCATCTGTTAAAGTAATTAGTCTTTTAGCTAAAGAATTAATTACTTTAACATTATCTTTTAAATAATTAACATATTCATCTATAACTTTATTAAGAAAATCACTACTATAATAATTATTAAAATAGTTATCTAAATACTCCTCACGATTAGTTAAACCATCTATCTTAGTTGCAATATTTAATAAACATTTCTTTAAAGTAGCATCATCTTTTATACAGAAATCATAAATTAACTTAGTAAATTCTGGGGTTGGCTTTTCATAATATCGATCAAAGACCTGATCCATTATTTTAACTTTTTGCATATTAATAATTGAAGCATCTGATATTTTAATATCATTAGATATATTAAGTAGATAATGATATTTTTTAACTACAGCCAAAGCATATGAATCAAATGTCGTTACATAAGCTTGATCAATTAATTCTAACTCATTACCCAACTCTGGAAGATCGACCATTTCTTTTTTTATTTTTTTTCTAATACGATCTTTCATTTCGCCCGCCGCGGCTTTAGTAAAGGTTAAAATTAATAACTCATCAATATGTGTCCCTTCTTTTAAAATACGCATTACTCTCTCAGTTAAAACTGCTGTTTTACCACTACCAGCTCCGGCTGAAACAATTATATTAGTCCCTGACATATTAATAGCTCCTAATTGTTCTTTAGTCCAATTCATTATCTTCACCCCCTAATACATCTTCTTTACTTAAAGGTTTTAATTCAACAACATCCTTTTCTGTATGAAAACAAATATCTTTAAAGGCACAAAATTCACATCCATAATTTACTCTATCTATTCTCTTAGGTGCTATTACAAAGTTACCTTCTTCTATCTCTTTAGCTCCTTCATTAATCTTCTCTTCGGTAACTGTAATTAACTTTTCCATTTGTTCATCAGATAAAACTTTAGCATAACTTGCAAAAGAACCATCTTTCAAAGTCTTCATACTCTTGATAATATTACTATCGCTATAAGAATTATCAAATTCACTTAAAAGCGCTTGATTATCATTTGAATAACCTTGTAATAATAAATTCTGTTTCTTTAATTGTTCATAACTCTTATTCTTAACAATATTAACTTCATTATTTAAAACCTTTTGTAAATAAAATCCAGCGACTTTAATATTTTCTAATTTATTAGAATGTTTAGCTAAATATAAATATACTGGTAATTGCATTCCTATTCCATAAGGAATAGTTGTTAAATCTAAATTAGGATTACCTGTTTTATAATCAATAATTGCTACAATAGTTTCATTATCTTTCTTTTCATATTTAACTTTATCTATAATTCCTGTAAATTTAATTTCTATATTACCTTCAATATTAGTAACAATTCTTTCTTCATGTAATTCATCATGTAAATTAGTAAAATTCTCTTGATTACTAATAACTTCTAAAATAAACTTTAATTCTTCTTTTAACTTAACTAAAAAGAATTTCTCTTTACTATTAAATTCATAATTTAAAGCTTTAACTTCTTCATCCCATAATACATCATAATCTAAATTACTATTTAAATATTTTTTTAAAATACTATGAAATAAAGTACCTACTAATTGAAAAAATGTTTCTTCATAAATATTTAATTTTAATATATTACCTACATAATAACTAAAAGGACATTTATAATATTTATCTAAACTACTATAAGATAAAGTAATCTTATTATTAATAAAATCTTTAAATACTTTATTATCTATTCCCTTAAATTTATTACTATAAGTATTATAAGGTATTTCATAAGAATCATTTAATAAACCTAATAAATTAGAATTACTACCATATTTATAATATTCATCTAATAACGAAGCTAATTTTAATTTATTATTTAAATTAGAATTATTTAAATCTAATACTATATCTTTCTTAACTTCATATTTTAAATCTTCATTTAAACTAGATATATAACATACTTCTCCATCACTATCTAATTTATAACTTATTTCTAAATTCTTAATTGAACATAATTTATTCTTGATAAGTTCTTTTTCTAATTTATTACAATCAACTGTTAAAGAAAGACCCAATTCTTTCTTATCTTTATCTGTTAAATAATTTTCATCTTTATATATAACCGGTATTACTCCTTGATTAAATGAAAGACAAAATACATAATCATCATCCGTAAATAAATAATCTTTAATATCTACTTCATGAACAGAATTAACTATCTCTTCTTTCATAATATAAGTATGTTTTAAATCATAGATAATCATTTCTTTTTTAATCTCATAATTACTAACCATAACATACTTATTAACAATACTGACAATCATATTATAAATATTTTCTGTATCACTACTTGTCACATATTCTTTAAGATTAGTTAAAGTTTGCTCTAAATCTTCACTATATAATTCTAAAAACTTAAAACATAAAAAAGTTCCATAAATTGTTTCTTGATCATTAATTGTATAAGGTATCTTAAACATTGGAAATATTCTTTTAATTAACTTACGATATTCATCATTTAAATTACAGATAAAAATATGTTTAATATCTATTCCCTTTTTAATTAAATTACATATTTCATTACTAACCCATTCTACTTCTTTATTAATTGTTTCAAGTTCATATATCGTATGTTCATAATTACCCTTATCTTCATTATAAATAACTACATTATTATCAACTTTTAATAAACTAATTAATTTATCTAATTCTTTAGTAATTGGTAAATTATAAATAACAATCTCTTTATCTACTAAAGTACTTCTAAATAATTTATTAAAAATTAATAAATTATTTTCCTTTAACTCTTTCTTTAAACCTGATAAGAAATTTAATTTTAAACTATTATAACTACTATCATCAACATATAACAAATTATTTAAATATATCTTAGCTATTTCATATTTAACGTGATAATTATTCATTATATAATCTAAAGCCTTAACATCATAATCAAAATAAAATAATTTATTAAATTCATTTAAAGTATATACTTTAATATTTAATAATTCACTACTAAATTTCATTAATAAACTATGTTTATTAGTACTATTAGTTATAATAATTTGTTTATCTTTAAACATACTTACCACCATCCTAATTTTACCATAATCTACTTCTAAAAAATATATTTTATCTTTTTGTTAATCATTTATATTAAATTAATTATAGTATTATAAATAATTTTTATAGTTAAATTATGTCCAAACAATTTACTTTATTTAATATATGTGTTAATAATTAAATAAGGAGGGTTTGAGATGGACGAAAAAAAGAGAATGTTAAAAGAAGAATTAATTGCATATTTTAATAATCCAAAATACAATACTAAAAAATATCGTTATCGTGATATTAAAAAAGAAATGTGTGCTAAAAGAGGATACAAAAATGACTTATTAATGGAAGCACTTCAAGAATTAATTATTAGTGGGGACGTATACCTAGACGAAAGAAAAAATTTATATCGTTCTTTCCCATCAGAATTAGGTTATGTACAGGGCGAAATTAATATTAACAAACATGGTGAAGGCTTTATTATTACCGAAAATAATAAATATAAAGTGAGGCCAAATAACTTAAGAGATGCCTTAGATGGCGATACAGTCATTTTAAGACCAACTAATAAGAAAGACCATGGTCATATTGTTAGTCGTGTAGATAAAATAATTAAAAGAAAAGACGGTTTAGTAATTGTCGAAGTAGCTACTAAAGACGGTGAAATGATTTTAAAACCATATAATGCTAAAATAGATCATCCAATTATTATTAATGGTATAGCTATGAAACCATTAGTCGAAGGTGATCGTTTACTTGTTAAAATAGATGAATTAACTAATGGTAAATATTATGCTGGTTTTATTAAAGGTTTAGGTCATAAAGATGATCCTGATGCTGATTTAAAAATGATTGCTGTTGAAAATCATATTACAATTGATTTTACAGAAGAAGCTTTAGAAGAAACCAAAAAAATACCTACCGAAGTAAGACCAGAAGATAAAAAAGATCGTTTAGATTTAACTGATAAATTAATATTTACTATTGATGGTGAAAAAACTAAAGATCGTGATGATGCTATAAGTCTTGAAGTAAATGAAAAAGGTAATTATGTTTTAGGAGTACATATTTCTGATGTAACCCATTATATTCATCCAGGTATGCAATTATGGGATGAAGCTATCTCCAGAGGAACTAGTGTTTATATGGTAAATACTGTTATTCCTCAATTCCCTCATGTTATATCAAATGGTATTTGTTCATTAAACCCTAATGTTGATCGTTTATGTTTAAGTTGTATTATGGAAGTATCTCCTGAAGGTAAAATATTAAATTATGACTTTGTTGATACAGTAATTAATTCTCGTAAAGCTATGACTTATGAAGATGTTAACCAAGTTTTAGAAGATGGCGAATTAGTCGATGGTTATGAAGAATTCTATGATAATCTTGTTCTTATGCAAGGCCTATCTTCTAAATTAGAAAAAGAAAAAAGAAAACGTGGTTATGTTGATTTCGGTAACAATGATATTGAAATTGAAGTTGATGAAAATGGTATGCCAATTGAATTTAAACAAAGAGTTCAAAAGACAGCTGAAAAAATTATTGAAAACTTTATGTTATTAGCTGGAGAATGTTATGCTAACTATATGATTCTTCCATCTCCATTACGTATCCATGAAAAACCTGATGAAGAAGATGTTGAAGAAGCTTTTAATTTAATTGGTCGTAGTGGTATTAAAGTTAAATCATCACATGATATCGTAAACGGTAAAGTAATTCAACAAATGCTTTCCCAAATAAAAAATGCTGATGAAAGAAATATCGTTGCAAACATTATGTTACGTGCTATGAAACTAGCTAAATATGATGTTCAAAACCAAGGTCACTTCGGTTTAGGTTTACCTAAATATGGTCACTTTACAAGTCCAATTAGAAGAGCTGCTGACCTACTTGCTCACCACAATTTAAAACAACAAAGAGATAATCGTTTCAATATTAGATTAATTGATGTTGCATATGATGATATGGAAAAAATATGTCGCCATATTACTCGTAAAGAACGTAATGCTGATCAAGCCGAAAGAGATGCTAACCATTTTGAAATGATTAGATATATGTCTGAACATATTGGTGAAAAATTTGAAGCAAATGTTACATATGTTAATAGTCGTGGTATCTACATAAAAACAATTGATGGTATCGAAGGTAAAATCTTAGCTGAAGACTTAGAAGGCGATCAATTCTACTATGATGATGCAACCGCTTCATTTAAAGGTCGTAAATCAAAAGTCAAAATAAGAATTGGTTCACATCTCATATTAACAGCAGTTGACACTAAAAAAGAATATCGCACTGTAAACTTTGGTTTAGATGAAGACGATTTTAAATTATTATTAAACAAAAAAAAGGGAGCTTAAAGCTCTTTTAACTATTTATTAATTATTTTAAGACATATCAACATAATAGCTAAAGCACCAAGGCCTATTAAAAACATATTTAATACATTTTCACCTACATACCCAGCTAATAAATCATATGTGACTTCTTTTATCATTTGGAAGAATTCTGCAAATGTTTCAATTAAATCATTTATTTCATATTCAACACGATCCCAAAATGTTCTATTTGTTAAAATTAAATATAAACTAGACATTTTATCACTTCCCTACTTTTTAATTATAATATATACTTGCTTTTTATTCAATTATTTGTTATTCTATTTATGCGCATGGCGG
>CANQOH010000002.1 GCA_947625425.1 uncultured Bacilli bacterium | reverse complement strand
TTATTTAGTTCTGATTCAACGGAAATATAACCGTTATTTTTTTCGATTATTGTTTTAGCTAATGATAAACCTATACCTATACTATCTTTGTTTGAGTTTTCACCTTTATAAAATCTTTTAAAGATATTTTTTAAATCTTTTTCATTCATGCCGGTTCCATAATCCGTAATGACGATTTTAGTAAATAAATCATTGGTTAAGTAAGATATATCAATTTCGGAATTTTCATTTGAATGTTCAAGACAATTTTTTAAAATATTAGTTAATGCTTCGACTTGCCATTTACAATCACAATTAACTGTTGCTGACTTAGAACCATCGATATTAATTTTAATATTCTTTAAATCGCAGATAGCATCAACATTACTTACAACTTCATCTAAAAGTTTTCTTACTTTAACATTTTCATTTTTATAAGTAATGGCATTAGCATCGAATCTAGATAAAGTAAGTAATGATTGAATTAGAAAAGTAATATTACTTATTTTGTGACGAATACTTAGAAGTAAGTTTTCTTTTTCTTTGGAAGATAAATTATCGTTTTCAATCAAATTATCAAGCATTAGATTTATAGATGTTAAAGGGGTTTTAATTTGATGAGATATATCACTTAATGAATCTTTTAATAATTCTTTATCTTTTTTAGATAGTCTTTCCTTTTCATTTAAAGTAATAGCTGTTTTATATAATTCATTTTTTAAAAGTGATAATTCATCTTCTTTATTAGTATCAATATTTAAAGAATAATTTTTGTTATTAATTTCTTGTAAGTAATTTAAAAGTCTTTTAATATTTTTTTCTTTATGATACTGATATATTTTAATGATAGAAATAATGATAATAGAAAAGATTAATAAAGTTATTAGATTACTAATTATTATTTGTTTAGTAATATTTTGATTAGCAACACTTATGGCATTATCTTTTAGTTCAATACCATATTTAGTTAAAATATCTTGTTTATTTAAATCCTTAGCATTTAAAGATTTTATTATTTCTTCTTCTGATATATTTGGGTACTCTTCTTTAACATTATTAATGATATGAGAAATAATAATATTTTCATTAGTATTATATTGTTTTAATAAATTAATCGTTATTAAAGAATTTATAACTAAAGTTATAAGTGAAATTAGTATTATAATAATGATAGTTTTTTTAAATGTTTTATCTTTCATCTGAATCAATCCTATAACCTATTCCTTTAAGGGTAATTATTATATCCGTTTGTAATTTTTCTCTAATTCTTTTTAGATAAACAGTTACTGTATTATCATTTACATCATTACCTGTCCATTGCCATATACTTTCAATAATATTTTCTCTAGTAACAACTTTATTTAAATTAGTAAATAGTAATAGTAGTATTTTTAATTCTAAATTAGTTAGTTTAATTTCAGTATTATTTTTATAAACAGTCATTTTATCAAGATCAAAAGTAATATCTTTTACTTTAATAATATTATTCTTTTCTTTATGTAAGATGATTTTATTTAGTCTTAGTAATAATTCTTTAGCATGGAATGGTTTAGTAACATAATCATCAGCACCAAGTTCTAAAGATTTAACAATTGTTTCTTCGTCGTCTTTAGCAGTTAAGAAAATAGTGGGAATACCTAATTTACTTATCTCTTTTTCGTAATAATCTAAACCATTTCCATCAGGTAAAGTAATATCTAAAATAAGGGCATCATAATTATTATTTAAATCGATACCTTTTAGATTAGAGGCAATATCAACTTGATAATCATTTTCTTTTAAAAATAAAGAAAGATTACTTGATATATCATGATTATCTTCGACAATTAACACTTTCATTTTAGCCCTCCTCTACCTTATTTTTTATATAAATTTCATGCCTTAAAATTATATTTTAAAGCTATTATTTTAGCTAAAAAACTATTTTAATGAAAATGGTCGATTTTGCTTTACTTTAGGCCAAATTCGTACTAAATTAAAGCATGACACATTTGGCAGATGCCTTTCCTTTAAGGGGGATTTTGGTTCACTTTAAAGGAGGCGGTTTTATGATTAAATTAATAAACAATCTTATTAATATCATATTCCTACTTTTATTTGTAGTAATTATATTATTATTTAAATAAAAAAAGGCGTCTGTTATTAGCTTAGCTAATAAACAGATGTCCTTACAACGGAAGGACATTTGGTATGAACAAATGTGTCATTTTTTTATGACTTTCCTTCACTAATTAAATTATATCATAAAGATAAATTATTTTAAATATTTTCCTTACGTATAGTTTCAATAATATTTTGTTTTTTAGTTTTATTTAATGAATATTTTATAATGATAATTACAATAAGTAAAATAACAATGATAGAAATTAATATTTGGAAATATGGTAGATGGTATGGATTTTCGATTTTAGAATAATAATTACCTTCCATATATCTATCATATATGACATAAGATAATATACAGCCGATACTTAGACCAATTATTAGAGATTTTAAACCAATTAAGATACTTTCTAAACTAATCATTTTATTAAACTCTTTACTGCTCATACCAACACTTTTTAACATCGCAAATTCTTTTTGGCGTGTTTCAATTGAAGTTGTTATTGTATTAAAGACACCAGTTATACTAATTAATAGGACAATACCTATAAAACTATATAAGAAAATATTAATAGTAAGAAGCTCTCCTTTTAATTCTTTTATTTCTTGTTCATAGTTATCTATTCGATAAATAGCACTAGGACCTAAGGCAGTACTGATTTCTTTTTCGGTTTTAGATGGATCTTTTGAATTGATATATATTTCATAATGTTGATCTTCGGGATAAAGTTTATCGAAGTATTCATCACTTAAAATTAATTCTGAATAAGTAAGGTTGTTATCAAACCTTAATCCCAACGGAATTGGCTTATTCTTCAATATCTTATCAGTAATGTAACCTATTTCAATAGGATATGAGATAGATAAGTCAGAATCGCCATATTGGCAGTCAATTTGTTTTGGATATATTGTTATTTTGTCCCCAACGTTATAAGCAAATTGACGAAAATAATGACGTTCTTCTTTTTTCTTGACCATATTATATGATTTGATAACTTCTGAATCAATTAAAATACCTTTATCTTTGATATCATCATATTTTAAACCAAGTTTTTTAATATAACGTTTATACTCTTCGTTACCTAATTTAATAATTGTCATTGAACTATAATTATGGATGATGTCATTGCATTCAGAATCATCGTCAATGTTACGATATTCTTTTAATTCTTCATCAACCGGATAATTAATGGCTGTTAAATAATTTTTAACAATACTTGAATACTCTTTAATAGAATCTAAAGCATATACTTCATCAATATTTTCCATTTCTGGTGTATCAATATACAATGTCATATTGTAATTAAAGTCATAATAACTTAAATTTACTTCATATATAATATTAACAAAATACGAAACGGAAATAAATAATATCAGACAGATAATTAGAGAAATAATTATTGGGCGATATTTTTTTCTGTTTCTTCTAATATTTTTATACGAGATGTTACCACCAATACCAAAGAGTTTGGTTATGATAGATGGGACTTTTAAACTGCTCTTTTTTATTTTTAGATTTTCATTATTACGGATTGCTTCAATTGGATTTAATTTAGAAGCTTTATAAGCACTTCTTAAAGATGATAAGAAAATAGTTATGATACTGAGAATTATTGATAAAATAACAAAATCGATTGATACTTGAAAGACAATACTAGATTTAAATAATTCTGTTAAGATATTACTAGAAATAGTAAGTAATAAATATGAAAGTAAAAAGCCGGTGATAAGACCTAATGGGATACCAATTAGACATAATAATAAAGCTTCATAGTAAATAGAATGTCTTATTTGTTTTTTAGTCGCCCCAATACTTGATAACATACCATATTGACGAACTCTTTCTGTAACCGAAATATCAAAACTATTTTTAATACATAAAATAGAAGTTATGATAATAATAACAGCAATAACAGAACAGACCATGGCTATTGGCTTTAAATCTTCGTTTTTCGTCCAATCCGTTTCAACTATAATTAAGCTATTATTATAATATGGAATGTATTTAACTTCATCAAAAAATTCTTGATAGGCTTTTTTAAACGAATCCCTAATTCTCATTTCTGGAATATCATTATTGTAAAATATATATTCGTATTTGTCTAAGTCATAATTTATAAGATTAGCTGTTACTTTAGTTTGCATTTTTAAACCTTGTTTGGTATATCTAACATATAAATTATAATTTCCATTTAAATCTTCTTCATCCATCTTAGTTAGATGAACATAACTATATGGATCATATAGTTTATTACTAACACCTTGGTAAATACCAACTATTTTATATGTAGCAGATGTGGTATTTATGACCTTATATTCATCTTCGTCCGTTTCGGACCATCCAAATGAAATGTTAGTGGTATATAAACTATTTTCTAAATAATCTTTTTCATAGAGGAAATGATCCACTTGAGTACCTAATTCAAAGGTTATTTCATCACCTATTTTATATTTATGATCATTATATATAGTTCCATTGGAATATAAAATAATTTCATGACTATTTTCTGGTAAACGACCACTTACTAATTCTATACCTAAATTATTAAGTGAATCCTCAGTTAAAGCTTTGACATTGATATAAAAGTAATGACTTAGATTATCGGGATTTTCCGCATAGCCAAGATTTTTGGTTAAATAAACTTTATCAATATAACGATTTTCTTCAAAATATTTTATATCAGTACTTGGAACATTTTCAAAGTAATAATGAAAATCGCCGAAATTTTCAATTGTTTCTTTAGTTATTGTTGCTTTAAGACTACTAAAGATATTAGCAACAGCTGTAATTAGTGCAACAGATAGAATTATTCCTAGGATAGTTACTCTTGTTCTCTTTTTATTTAATTTTAGATTTTTAAGAGTAAGTTTATTTAATAAAGACATATTAATCACCTACTCATTATTATTTATAATATGACCATCTTCTAATTTAATAATACGATCAGCAGTAGCAGCTAAGTCTAGATTATGAGTAATCATAATAATAGTTTGATTATATTTCTTATTTGATAATTTAAGTAATTCAGCTATTTCTTCTGAAGCTTTAGAATCTAAGTTACCGGTTGGTTCATCAGCTAAAATTATCGCCGGACTTGTAATCATGGCACGACCAATAGAAGTTCTTTGTTGTTGGCCACCAGATAATTCATTAGGTAAATGTTTACGGCGATCTTCTAAACCTAATGTTTTAAGTAGACTATCTAATTCTTGAGCATCGACTTTACGACCATCTAATTCTAAAGGTAAAGTGATATTTTCTTCAACATTTAAAATAGGAATTAAATTATAAAACTGATAGATTAAACCAACTTGTCTTCTTCTAAAGATAGCTAAAGCATCGTCATTTAGTTCATAGATATCTTTGCCATCAATAAATACTTTACCACGTGTTGGACGATCTACGCCCCCAATTAAATGTAATAGAGTTGATTTACCACTACCAGATGCTCCAACTATAGCAACAAATTCACCCTTTTCTACCGTAAAAGATACATTATCTAAAGCTACTACCTTTGTATCTCCTTTACCATATATTTTTGTTAAATTCTCTACTTTTAAAATTTCCATATATATTCTCCTTTCTTAAAAGTTAGATATTTTCATTACGAATTGTTTCAATAATATTTTGTTTATTTATTTTATTTATCGAATATTTCATAATTGAAATAATTAATAGTAATACCACGATAGTTCCCGTAATAATTGCAAAGTAAGGTAAACTAAAGGTAATGGTTAAATCGTTAGTATATTTAGTGTAGTAATAATAAATAATATAAGATAATATACATCCTAGTGGAAGACCAATTATTAAAGATTTAAAACCGTAGAATAAACTTTCTAATCTTATCATACGATTAAATTCTTTATCAGTCATACCAATACTTTTTAACATCGCAAATTCTCTTTTACGAAGTTCCATACTTGTAGTTATCGTATTAAAGATATTGGTAATTCCTATTAAGGCAATAACAGTGATAAAACCATATAAGAAAATAGCTAGTAAAGTATATAAAGATAGGCGTTCACGAATTCCTTCGTTACTATTTATTAATACATAATCGTCTTCGGAAAAATTACTTTGTAATAAATTTTTGATATCACTTTGTAACTTATCTGGATCAGAAGAATTAATATATAAACGATCATATACACTACTATTTTCTCCAGTTAATTTGTTATATTGTTCTTCGCTAATTATAAGACGTGGTAAATTAGTTCTTTTTTCGATACCAAAAGGTACTTCGTCAGTTAACTTAGCAATTTTAAATTCATATATATCACTTTCGATTTCTGGACTACAGTTATATGTTCCTGATTCAAAATATAATTTTATCGTATCTCCTTCTTTATAATCTAAATAAGGAACAATGCTATTGATAACGGTTTTCTTTTCTTTATCATAATATGAATCAATAACATTATTTAAAAGAATAGCTTTATCTTTAACTTTATCATAGTCAAGATTTAATTTTTTTAGATAATTCTTATATTCCTCATCATTTACTTTAACTAATGTTATACTTTCACTATAGACTTTGTTTTCTTCTGTTTCTTCTTTTGGATTATCCGTTTTATAACAATAAGATGATCCTTTAAAATTGCCATTTATTTTAGTAAATTCTTTACTATATTTATAATCTTTAATATTTATCGACATTTCATCTGTACGAACATATTGTTCAATATTATCAAGTTTTAAAATACTATCTAAGTATAATTCTTCATTATGATTATGATTTGAATCAAAATAAAAAGCTATATTATAATCAACTAATCCTAATTGCTCATTTACTGTTTTAAATGCTAAGTTCATAAAGTAATATAAAGATATAAAAATAGATAGACAAACAACGATTGAAACAACTGTTGGACGATAGTTTTTCTTGTTTCTTTTTAAGTTTTTATAGGAAATAGTTCCCCCAATGCCAAATAATTTATCAATAAATTTTGGGATTTTAAGTTTTTTAGCTTTTATTTTTAATTCAGAGCTATTACGGATTGCTTCAATAGGACTTATTTTAGCTGCTTTATGAGCACTTCGCCATGATGATAAGAAAATAGTTGTTAAACCGAGAATAATTGATAGGAAGATTGCTAACCAGGAAATGACATAAATAAATTTAATTGGATATAAATCTTTTAAGAAAATATTAACAAGAACAATTAATATGGATGAAGCGATTAAACCACAAATTATACCTAAAGGTATGGCTATTAAACCAAGGATTAGACCTTCATAATAAATACTTCTTTTAATTTGCTTTTTAGTAGCACCAATACTTGAAAGCATTCCATACTGTCTTATTTTCTCTGTAAGTGAGATATCAAAACTATTTTTAATACAAAAGACTGAAGCAACAATAATAATTATACAGACGATTAAACTAGCTATGGCAAGGGCTTGCGTGGTCGGTTCAGCAAAATAATTACTTTCAAGTGTAATAAGATTACTATTATAACCAAAGTCATATTTTCTTAATTTATTGTAAGTTTCTGTAAGTTCTATTCTATCTTCATAATCCATATCAATTATGTAATTTATATTTTCACATTTTAAATATAAGTCTAAATCAACACCTAAAATATTAGCCACTACTTCATCTCTATTTTCTAAAGATTTGGTGGTTAATCTTGTATAAATATCAACATTAGAAGAAAAATTATCTTCGTCTAAAAGAGTGAAGAATGAATAACCAGGAGATGAGTAATCTTCAACGGCATATGAAGGTCTTTCAATGATACCTACTACTTTATATTTCTTAGTAAAATTCTTTACAAGGTGCTCTTCTCCGGGAAAGTAATAATTATTAATATTTAGTTTAATATTATCTTCATTAGATATACGATCTCCAATATCTAAAGTTAATTCGTCCCCTAGCTTATAATCGACTTTACCATTGCTTTTTAAATGCTTAGGTATTACAATTTCGGAATCATTTTCTGGTAGTCTACCATCTGTTAGGGTAATTCCTAGATTAGTAAAAGCTTCTTTAGAAAAAGCGCGAAGTAAAATATATGGTTTGTATTCATTTTTACTTTCTTTTAAAGGGGCATAACCAACATAAGATGTTAAATAAACGTCTTCTAAGGCGCGATTTTCTTTAAAATATTTATAATCTGTAGCTGGGACATCATTAAAAACATAATGATAATTACCATATTGTTCAATAGTATAATTAATAATTGAAGCTCGAGCACTAAAAAACATATTAGCAAGAGCCGTAATTAAAGCTACTGAAAGCATAATACCAATGATAGTAACAATTGATCTTTTTTTATTTAATTTAAGATTTTTTATGGTTAGTTTATTTAAAAGACGCATAATATCTTCCTTTCAAGTATTATTATAAAGTATCTAAATGACATTTAAATGACAAAAAAAGAAGTTACTCTGTAACTCCTTCATTTAATTTACTAGTTATTTCAATATATTCATCATATATCTCAGTACTATCAAAACTTATATTATCTTTTTTAATCTCCCAATGTTTAACATTTGTTTCTAAGAAAGTTAATGCTTCATTATAGATATCTAAACGAGTATTAATTTTGTTGTACTTAGCTAGTAGGTTTTCTTTTAATTCTTCATCATTTACTTCATTAGTTAATTCTAAATAGAATTTAATATAATAATTACTTAAATCTTTATTATTAATATAACTTAATTTAGTATCTTCTATAGTTAAAGATTTAATAAAGATATTATAGTATTCATCGATTTGAGCTTTAGTATTATTTATTGTATCTTTAGATTTTAATAAAGTATCAGAATCTGGTTTTAAATTATCAACAGAAAGATAATTATATTCATTTTCTTCATCGAGAAGAAAGGTTAAATTTTTTAAATTACTATATAAGTCTTTATAATATAATTTAATACTATCCTCTACTTTGCTGTAATCACCTTTAGTTATAACTCTTCTTTCTAACATAGCGTTAGCATCTTCGTTATCAATATTGGCAGTACCAAATAATTTAGTTACTTCTTTTATTTCTTCTCTGATTTGAGCTTCTTTTTTAAAATCAGTAGTTATTTTTATGACTAGAAATATAATTGCTATAATAGCAAGTAGAGATATTAGAATTATTACTTTTTTCTTACTCATGTTAATTCTCCTTAATGCATTTTAAGTATATCGATATATATTTTTAAAATCAACCTTAGAGAGGTTTATTTACATCTTTTGACAAAAAATATCTTACATAAATTATGTAAGATATTATAGCTATTCATTGACGTTTTTAACTTTTTTAATTTGTTTAGCAATTAAAACAAAACGTTTATTAGCATATTTTTTATATTTTGTATGATATGTACATGTTTGAACAACTAGAATACGATCTGATGGAACTAATTCAGCATCAAAATTATACCAAGAGTTATTTCTTAAATGATTCATATGATCTAACCAAGCTTCATCATCTTCAAAATCAATATTCATATATGAGAAGTTTGATAATTCTGTAGCATCAATATAAGCTGAGAATATTTCAAAAGTATATTCGGCTTCTGGAGTTGTAAGTTTGATGATACGATTCTTTTTAGCAAAGTCTTCATCATAATATTTTTCTAATTGTTTAAATGGTGGATTTAAAGTTGGTGAATTATGACCATAGATAAGAATCTTTTTAGAGTCATCAATATCAACACGATAATCTAAGAAGGTTGTACCAATTATATCTTTTTTACGATGAATATCACGATTTAAATAGAATTTATTATCACTATATTGAACAACTGGTTCATTTACTATTTCAGTACCAGGAATGTTTAAAATACCAACTAAATCTGTATCAGAGTAGTCTTCGTAGTCTTTAGTAATATCAACTTCGACTTCGTCTTCTTGTTCTTCTTCAACTGCGGGTGGTTGTTCAACTTTTTCAGTTTCTTTTACACCAGTATCTTTTTTATAATCTGATTTATGGAACGTTGTAGCAACTAAGAATAAGACAAATGTTATAACAACTAAAGAAAGAATTATTATAAGTGGTTTTTTCTTAAGTTTTAATTTCTTCTTAGTTTTAGTAGTTGGTTCAGTTTTGACAACTTTTTGCATATCTTTCTTATCTTCAGGATTTACTACTTTTTTCGTATTTTTTTTATCTTCGGTTTTTACAACCTTTTGCATATCTTTTTTAGGTTCTTTTTCATTTTTTTTCTCAACAGCTTTTTTGGCCATACTACACACTCTTCTTTCATAATAATGTTACTTTATTGAAGGAAATAAGTCAATAAATTATTTTATATTATATATTATATTATAAAATTGAAATATATTCTAGATTTAAATTAAGTTCTAAGTTTAAAGCATCATATATTTTTTCTTTTTGAATTGGATAATAAATACGGACTTTAATAGTTTTAGTTTCACCTGATTTTAAAAGATCTTCTTTTTCAATATGTTTATCGTCTAAATAGGTTAAAGAATAGTTTAAAATATTTTGATCATTTTTAACATCAAGATTTATATCTGATACTTTAGCATCTAAAGTACCTTTATTAGCAACATCTAAAGTAAATTCATAAAATTCATTTTCTTTAGCTAATTCAACTTGTAAGGAAACATTATTATCTTTTAAAGATATCTCCCCTTCTTGACTACCTTTAGTAACTTGAAGATTGGAAAAATCGATATTCCACATATAACTAGAATCAAATTTCTGTTCTCTTATGGTATGAATAAAATTTATCGTTAGAAGACTAAAGATAAAGATAATAGTTAAAATAATCATACCTTCTAAAATATGGATTTGTTTTTTCATATTAATCACTCTTGGTTCTTTATTATACTAAAAAATAATAAATATACAAAGTAAAATTATGGCAAATAAAAAAGATTTGATTATTCAAATCTTTTAACTTTTATTCTTAAACTAATAATTAATAGAACACTTAAGACGATTAGTAAGATAAATGCACCTTTTATACTATCAGATGTTGTTGGATTCTTTTTATCTTCAGAAGGTTTAGTTGGTTCTTCTGGAGTTGTTGGTTTTGTAGGTGTCGTTGGCTTTTCAGGAGTTGTTGGTTCAGTTGGAGTAACTGGAGTACTTGAAGTACTTAGAACATTATTAAATGTTAAAGTTGAATCTTTAGTAACAACACCACTTATTGTATTTTTTTCATCTTCACCAATATATGTTTTATATTTATCAACGGTTGTTTGCGTAATTGTATAATTTGAATTTATTGGGATTTCCGTAAAAGTAATTGATTCATTGCTCTTTAAAGTAAGAGTCGTTTCACCATTAGCCGTAAATACTTGATAATAAATTTTACCATCAGCTTTAGTATATTTTTGTGTACCCATTAAAGTATCAATTTTTATTTCATATGTATATTCATTATTTTTATTATCACTTTGTTTATTAGTAAGCGTAAATGATACCAATGGAACATTTTCATTACTAGTAAGTTCTAATTCATCATCAACACTTAAACCATTAGTTACATTATCATCTACTAATTTTAAATACTCTACACTTTCAAGACTTCTATTCATATAATAATCAGCTACTACGAGAGTTATAGATAAAAGGATGACAATAACATATATAAACTTTCTATCCATAGATGTCACTACTTTCTATTATTTATATTATATAATTTTTATAAATTAATAGCAATCTTATTTTTAGTATAGACAATTTTTACTTTACTATACAAAAAAAGAATATACAAAGTATATTCTATTCTGTTCTTAGAGCAACGACTGGATCTTTTTTAGAAGCAATCTTCGCTGGAATAAAGCCGGCAAATACAGTAAGTAAGACACTTATTATAATTAGGATTATAGCGCCATCAACTGGTAATTTAGCAATATTGCTAATATTTACCACATTTTTAATAATAATATTGATTGGTATATTTAATAAGACGGTAACTACAATTCCTAAAACACCAGCAGTTAAACCTTCAATAAGCGTTTCAGCATTGAAGACACGAGATACATCTTTTTTAGAAGCACCGATAGCTCTTAAAATACCTATTTCTTTAGTTCTTTCAATTACAGAAATATAAGTGATGATCGCAATCATAATTGATGATACAACAAGACTTATAGCAACGAAAGCGATTAAGACACTACTTATAACATTAACAATAGTGGAAACTGAACTCATCATAACACCAACTAAGTCAGTATAAGTTATTTGGTCTTCTTCTTTTTTTCCTTCATTATATTCATCGATTATTTTAACAATTTCTTCTTTAGAATCAAAATCTTTTGGATAAATAGATATTGTATCTGGATCTTCTAAATCAGCAATACCTAATTTAGTTAAATTTTCTTCATAACTTGAAGTCATATTTTCAGTTATATTTTTGATATATTCCATTTGTTCAGCTTCGGATAATTTTTGGAAAGCAGCATATTGTTCTTTAGTAAATGAAGTTGGATCAAATTTATTATTAGTAGTAAATTCTTGACCAGTAAAGATGTTTATTTCAGGATGAGCAAGTTGTTCTTTAGTTATCTTCTCTTCATTAATAGTAGTAATTAAATGTTCCATTAATTCATGAGTATAGCCAACCATACCTGGAGTTCCAGTACCAGTAATAGCTTCTTCATTTGGTTTAATAATACCGACTATTTTAATCTCTTCAGCATCTTTTAATTTTTTCTTCATATAATCTTCATCTGAAGAACGATTAACCCATAAACTACCTACTTTTTCATAGTAATCAGTATTTAATAATAGTTTAAATGAAGTATTAAGTATTTCTTCCTTAGTATATGAATGTTCATCAAATTTTACTTCTTTACCAGTTGTCATATTAGTAAATTGTTCTTTTAAGTCATCTTGAGATAATAGACCTAAACTATATAAAGTATAATCAGATACTTCATTATTATCATTTACTTGTAAGACAACTTCATTATAGCTTTCTGGCCAATGACCATCGACTAAATCGTATTGTTGTTTTAATAATTCTTCATTATCAATTAGTTCATAGAAAACATCATATGAAGACATATAAGTACTATAAATACTAGACATACCTGATGTACCCATACCTAAAGCATCAAAGACAGTCGTAGGATTTACTTGAACTACATTATCAGGATCATTTTTATATAAATTCATAGTTACATTATAAGAATATCTAATTGAAGTAACATAATCATTAATATTAGTCTTATCACTTTCTAAGTATTCTTTAAATGCTTTTAAATCGTTTTTATCAACTTCTTGAGATAAGGTTGTAAATAAATCACCCATAATATTTAGTGAATGAATTTTATCATCATTATAATCTTTATGTTCTTGATTACCTGACATATTAATAATTAATGATGACATATCGACTGATTCTTTTTCAATAGTTAATGGGTATGAACTTAAGGTTTCTTCTTCAGTCTTATTGATGTATTCTTGAATACCATGAGATAAAGATAAGATTAAAGCAATACCAATAATACCGATTGAACCGGCAAAAGCAGTTAAGATTGTACGACCTTTTTTAGTCATTAAGTTATTTAAACTTAAAGATAAGGCGGTCAAGAAACTCATTTGCGTTTTTTTAGTTTTATTAGTCTTTTCAACTATTACTTCATCTTTACCATCAAATGGATTAGAGTCATCAGTTATTTCACCATCTAATAATTTAACTATTCTCGTAGAATAATTTACGGCAAGTTCAGGATTATGAGTTACCATAATAACTAATTTATCTTTAGCTATTTCTTTTAATAAATCGAGTACTTGTAAACTAGTTTCTGAGTCTAAGGCACCAGTTGGTTCGTCAGCTAGTAAGATATCTGGATCATTAACTAAAGCACGAGCGATAGCTATTCTTTGCATTTGACCACCAGACATTTGGTTTGGTTTTTTATTCATTTGTTTTTCTAGACCAACTTTTTTTAAGACGGCGATACTTCTTTTTCTTCTCTCTTCTTTACCAATACCTGATAAAGTTAAAGCTAGTTCAACATTTTGTAAAGCAGTTTGGTGAGGGATTAGATTATAACTTTGAAAGACAAAACCAACACGATGGTTACGATATGTATCCCAATCACGATCAGTAAAGTCTTTGGTTGAAACATCATTAATAACTAAGTCTCCACTAGTATATTCGTCTAAGCCACCAACAATATTAAGTAAAGTTGTTTTACCACTACCACTTGGACCTAAAATAGAAACAAATTCATTATTACGAAATTTAATATCTATTTTATTTAAAGCTTTTTGATTAGCGCCAGCAACTTCATAAGTTTTAGTAATCTTTTTTAATTCTAACATATCATCACTCTTTCTTTGGGTTAGACACTTTATATTATAATATAAAATGCTTATTTTTTTAACCTTAAATTAGTAAATAAGACAATTATAGGAAAAATTTCTAAGCGGCCAAGTAACATTCCGATACTTAAAGTTATTTTAGATAAGGAACTGAAGTTATAGAAATCACTTATATTAAAGCATAAGCCAACGTTAGCAAAAGTGGCAGCGACAGCGTTAATAGTTGTTTCTAGAGAATAACCATCAAAACTTACAATAAGCATAATAACAAGAATTAAGATAAAGTATAAAAACATAAATGTACAAGTATTTTTGATGGTATCTTCATCGACTTTTTTATCTTCATAAGTAATCGTATAAACACTATTAGGATGAACTAATTTTAGAAAATCTCTTTTGATTGTTTTAAAGACAATAATTAATCTAGTTATTTTAAAGCCTCCACAAGTAGATCCAGCACAAGCACTAATAAGCATTAAACAGATTAAAACGATACGACTAGTGGTTGGTAAGATATTGATATCACCAATACTAAAACCGGTACTACTAATAATAGAACTCGTATGGAAGAAAATACTAGTGAAAGCTTCAAATAAATTATTAAATAAATGATAACTATTAAGGAAGATAATTATAATGGCACTTATAAAGATAATTAAATAAGTTTTTAATTCTTCACTCTTTAAAGCTGTTTTGATATTTTTCATTAAGATTAAGAAATAAATATTAAAGTTAATACCAAATAAGAACATAAAGATAGCAACTACATACTGATTAAAGATTGGGAATGTGGCTAAACTAGTATTTAATGGGGCAAAGCCACCAGTACCAGCTGTCGAAAAAGCAATTAAAATACTATTAAATAAATCTAAACCACCAATTAGTAATAAAACAATTTCGATAATAGTTAAACTTAAATAAATGAAATATAAATAGAACAAAGTCTTTTTTAGACTAGGAACTAATTTAGCAACGCTTGGTCCAGGCATTTCAGCTTTTAAAACATGCATTGATTTATCATTACTAGATAAAGGAATAATGGCCATTACGAAAGCTAAAACTCCCATTCCACCTAGAAAATGGGTAAAGCTACGCCAAAAAAGAATACTTTTATTTAAACTTTCAACATCACTAAAGATTGTAGCACCAGTTGTCGTAAGACCAGATACAGCTTCAAAGAAAGCATTGACGAAAGTAACATGATGAGTAATCATAAAAGGTATAGCACTTAAAAGACTAATAATTATCCAAGCTAAAGCGACGATTATAAAACCATCTTTAGCATATAAATTCTTTTTAGATACTTTAAAACTATTAAAGATAAGACCAATAATAAGACTGATAATTAAAGGCACTAGAAAGCCTTTAATAGGTTCATGATAGATAAAAGCAACTATGATAGGAACTAAAAGAATTAGGGAAAAACCAATTAAAACTTTACCAATATATTTTAAAATACTTTTCATAGACTACTCCAAGATATCATTGATATCTTTAATTATGGTATCACTACTAACAATAATAATTATGGTATCATTTAATTTTATCTCATCATTACCACCGGGGAAGATAATATTTTTACCACGTAGAATAGCAGCGATTAAGACACCATCTTTTAGTTTTAATTCTTTTAATTTACTATCAGGATAGGCAAAGTCTTTTTTGATTTTAAATTCTAGGATATCAAAGTTATCATCTTCTAGTTTATAGATTGATTCTGAACTACTCTCTTCACTATTTTGCATCGCTTTAATATATCTTAGTATTTGGTTAGAAGCTATTTTATGAGGAGTTATAACCGTACTTATCTTCGCTTGTTCAACTACACCATCTAAATCAATATGATTAACTTTTGTAATAATTTTAGGAATATTAAGACGAGAGGCAAACATTGAATAAACTATGTTTTCTTCATCAATACTATTTAGAGAGATAAAAGCATCACTTTTTTCGATACCTTCTTCATATAATAAGTTTTGATCGGAGACATCACCATTAATAATTAAAGCTTTAGGTAAGACTTCACTTAAGAATTTACATCTTTCGGGATCAATTTCAATTAATTTAACATCAATACCCATTTCACCTAAGATACGAGATAAATAGATAGCGGTATTAGAGCCACCACTAATCATAACTTGTTTAGTTTTGCTAGCAATTAAATCAGCATACTTTAAGAATTCATTAATATCTTTTGGGGTACCGGTAATATGTAATTTATCACCAACTTGAATCTTAGTATGACCTTTAGGAATAATTAGCTCTTCATCTCTTTTGATAGCACAAACGATGATATTAAAATTAAGCTTTTGAGCAAGATGATGAATAGTTTGACCAGCTAGAACACTATTTTCTTTAACAATTAAAGAAATCATTTCAATACGACCTTTAAAGAAGGTAGTAACATCTAAGGCACTAGGAATACTTAAGATACGAGCAATATATTCAGCTGTCATACGTTCAGGATTAATAGACATTGAAAGACCTAGTTCTTCTTTTAAAATATTAATTGAACCTGAATATTCAGGAGTACGAATACGAGCAATGGTCCTTTTAGCACCTAATTTTTTACCTAGTAATGAACACATAACATTTTGTTCATCTTTTTCCATAACACTAATTAAGATATCACATTCAGAGACACCAGCTTCTTCTAAGACATTAGAATCTAAGCCATTACCAATAATATAATTAACATCTTCATTATTAATAATATCTTGAGTCTTTATAAAATTTTTATCAATTAAAGTTACTTCATTTTCTGCAACCAAGCTTTTTGCTAAATATTCTCCTAGTTTACCTATACCGACAATTATTATCTTCATATTTAGTCACCTAGCTTATTATAACATTTTTTAAATATTAAAACACTATAAATAAGCTTTAATCTTAAGAATGTGTTATAATACTTAAGGAATTGGAAGTGTAATAATGATTGTTACAAGAACAGAAGATGAAATTAATAAATTAAGAGAAGCTGGGAGAATTGTTGGGCTTACTCATAAGTATCTACAACAATTTATTAAACCAGGAATTAGTACTAAGGAATTAGATCGCCTAGCTAAGGCTTTTATTGAAAGTAAAGGTTGTACTTGTTCTTTTGAAGGATTATATGGTTTTCCAGGAAGTATTTGTATAAGTGTTAATAATGAAGTTGTCCATGGCATTCCTTCACATCGTAAGTTAAAAGAAGGAGATATCGTAAAATTAGATATTGGGGCTTGTTACCAAGGTTATCATGGTGATTCAGCTTGGAGTTACATTGTTGGTAAACCAAATTGTAAGAAAGATGAAGAATTGCTTAAATGGACTGAAGAAGCTTTAATGAATGGTCTTAAGGCTATTCATGATGGTTGTACAACTGGTGATATTGGTCATGCGGTATCTAAAACAGCTCGTAAGTATAATTTAGGAGTTGTTAAAGAATTAGTTGGTCATGGAGTTGGTGATAAAGTTCATATGGATCCTGATGTTCCTAATTATGGAAATGAAAAGAAAGGTCCTACTCTTCATGCTGGAAATGTTATCGCTGTTGAACCAATGTTAAATTTAGGGACAGCTGATATTTATATGTTAGATGACAATTGGACAATTTGTACTGATGATGATAAAAATAGTGCTCATTTTGAACATACAGTATTAGTTACCCAAGATGGATATGAAATATTAACAAGACGTGATGTCGAGTTAGATCCGGAAGATATAGTCAAATAAAAAGATGTAAATTATTATTTACATCTTTTTATTTTAAGGCTAATTGATCTAAATACATTATTTCATAATCATTTATAATACTATTTATAAATTCTTTAGTGAAGCCAGATGGCCAAGAATAATATTTATAACCATATACAACAGGATATAATGGACTATGATTTAGGTCTTCAATAATTTCTTCAATAGTTTTTCCACTATTTATTCCTTCATTAATGCGAATAGATAATTGATTTAGAAGATTAATGGCTCTAGTTAAACTAGGCATTGCCCATTCAATATTATATTTCATCTTTAAAAAATCTAAAATACTTTGTAAAGATATGTGATTTTTTAATAAATCAATTATATAGAGATAGACATCATTTTTAAGATTTATTTGAACTTCTTTATCATTTGTTCTTTGATGTGGTTCGGTTTCATAGTATGGTCTTAATCTTCTAGTATGTAATGGATGTTTTAAATGATTTAAACCACGTTGTTCTAAGTTCCTTACTACATCGATTGAAACACCTAATATTTTAGCTATTTCTTCACGAGTTTTAGCTACGCCATCTTTTAAACCAAAGCGATAATTTAATACATCTTGTTCATTTTGAGGTAATTCTTTGATAACACTTGATACTTCTTCTTTTAGACGATGATAATCGACGATTTCAACATAGTTTTCTTCAAAACTAGGAAAAGTTTCAT
Source organism: uncultured Bacilli bacterium (assembly GCA_947625425.1). The sequence continues at coordinate 80,139 of CANQOH010000002.1, read as the reverse complement.
CTTCATATGAATCTATTTCTTCATAGTCTTCTAAAGTCATTGGCATTTCATAAAGTGGTTGGTCACTAGGAGTTGTTTTAGGTCTTTCTTGAACTAATGTTGAATCAGAACTAGGAAGATAGTTAACTGAACCACTTAAAGACATCTCAGATAAATATTTTTCAATATTATGTTTAATAGCACGAATAGCAAAAGAAGAAAAAGGATAACCTATTTTATAATCATATTTATTAATAGCTATGACTAACCCTTCTAAACCATACATTTTAGCATCTTCTTGTGGTATTTCTACATTACTAAAATAGTTTTTTAAACACCAATCAACTAAATACATATTTTCTTTTACTAGTTGTTCTCGAATAGCTTGGTATTCTTCATTTAAATCATTATGTTCTTTTAAATATTCTAATCTTTGAAACTGTTCTTTAAAATCATTTTTATTTAATTTAATGGCCATAAAAAAGACCCCCTTCTAATGTTTTTTATAATAACAATTATTGATATAAAATGCAAATATAGAATAAAAAATATCTATATAATAAATATATAGATATTATTTAAAGTTTACTTTTAAGATATTTTCATTTGAATCAAAGGTATAATCACTTACAGTACCATTACCATTTAATTCATATTTTATTTTAATTAATTTACATAGAGTTAATACTTCGTTATAACTCCAACCTTTGATATCAGGGATTTGATAATCATCATTATTAGTGATTAAGAATAGTTTTTGACCAGCTAATAAGGTTTTACCTGATAATGGGTATTGATTAATAATATATTTACCGGTACCTAGTTTAATAATATCTAAATCTAATTTCTTTAGTTTTTCTTCCGTAATAGTAGTTTCAGAATTGATATAATTATCAACTGTAATTATTTTGCTGTCATCGACTTTTTCTATTGATTTAGAAATATTTTTGTATTTAGCTATTTCTTCAACAATATTAGTTACCATTTTAGCAAAATCTTTATAATTACCAGTAAATCTTTTCACGGAAGCATAGATGATATATTGAGGATCTTCATATGGGAAGACACCAGCGAAACTACGGACGTAGTCGTATGTTCCCGTTAAGTATTTGCCATCTGGGCCAGCGATTTGGGCAGTACCAGTTTTACCAGCAATAACAATATTATCACTACGATAGCTACGGGCATCAGTAAGGCCGCTATAAACAACGTTATACATTAATGAAAGCATTTTGTCGATATTTTCTTTAGAAGCTTTTTTACCTAATTCAGTTAATTGATGTTCATAGGTTACTTCACCAGTATTACTATTAACAACTTTTTCAACGATATATGGTTGGATTTCTACTCCTTCATTAGCTAAGATAGATAAAGCTTGTAAGTTTTGAATCGGTGTCGTGGTAATACCTTGACCAAAAGAAGCTGTGGCTAATTCAGTTTGGTAAGTTATATCAATATCCCCTACGCCTTCATTAGGTAATGTTATACCAGTTCGGCGACCAAAACCCAAATTAGAATAGAATTCATATAATTTGTCACGACCAAGATCTAAAGCCAAAGTTGTAGCAGCAGTATTTGATGAATAAGCAAAACCGGTATCAAAAGTTATATAACCCCAGCCACGACCACCATTAAAGTCTTGAATTACTGCATCACCTACAGGCTTTTTACCAGATTGATACTTGGCACTACCATCGTATTTTCCGGCTTCCATTGAAGCAAGGAAAGAAAATATTTTCATGGTACTTCCTGGTTCATATTGATAAGAAGTTAAAGGATTTAGATATTCTTTAACATCTAATTTATTTAAATTAAAGCTTGGATTAGAACTAGAAGCTAAAATAGCACCGGTTTTGGCATCCATAACAGAGATGGTTAACCAATCCATATTATTATTTTTAGCTAATTCTTTAACGCCATTTTCAACATATAATTGAATATTGCTATCAATAGTTAGATAAATATCTTCACCTGCTTGAGCAGGTTCAGTAATAGTTGTAACATTTGGTAAAGTATAGCCATAAGCATCTTTTTGGTAGATAGTATAACCATCTTTACCTTGTAATTCTTCATCATAATATGCTTCAATACCCATTTTACCAGTAATTGGAGCAGAAGCATCGTTAGGATCGCGTGAAGCAAATCCAACAATATATGGAGCAAAGGTACTTAAAGGATAATATCTTTTAGTAGTTTCAATAAAGTCAATACCTGGTAAATGTAAGGCTTCTATTTGTTTTTTGATAAGTGAAGAAACATCACGACCACCAGGACCTAATTCAACTTGATAGACATCACGATTTAATAAATTTAAGATAGTTTCAACATCCATATTAATAATTGGGGCTAAAGCTTCAGCAGTTTTTTGTTTATCAATAACGTGTTGAGGATTATCGTCATCTTTAGTACGAGTTGGTGATAAATAAGCAATAACTGTATAAGCATTAACATTTTGAGCTAATATTTCCCCATCTATAGAATAAATACTACCTCTTTTAGCTTGTAATATTTCCGTTTCGGTATTACGATTCTCAACAAAAGCTGTTAAGTCTATACCATCAGTAGTTTTAGCGGTTGAAACAAATGATAATTTGATAATTATAGCAAAAAAAGAAAAAACTAACACAATAAAAACTAATTTACTAACATTTATTGTGCTGTTTTTTCTTTTCATAGTCATTAACTCCTTGTACTATTCACTAGTAACAACTTTTATATTATTATTTTCGTATGTAAGACCATTTTCAGTAGCAATGACTTGAATCTTATCAAGAGAAGCTAATTCACTGATTTCCATCTTTAAGCCATCATTAATACTTTCTTGATCTTTTATTTTATTTTTAGTTTGCTCTAGAGCAATGTTACTTGATGATAGTATAGCTTTAGTATAAACGTTACAAACAGGAATTGCAAGTAATATAAAGATTATTGTCATGTAAATAATCCTTTCTCCAGCAAATATTTTTTCTTTCTTATTTGTTTGTTTTTTGACTTTAGTCATACTATCAAACCCTTTCTATTATTCTTAATTTAGCACTCTTGCTACGCGAATTTTCACTTATTTCTTTAGTGCTTGGCAGGATTGGCTTTTTATTAATTAATTTTATTTTTGGTTGATATTCTTCAGGGATGATTGGTAAGCCTTTAACCAATTCATCAATATCACTTTCTTTTTTAAATATCTGTTTGACGATTCGATCTTCTAAAGAATGAAAGGTTATAACAGATATTCTTCCTTCTTTATTTAATAAATCAATGGCATCAGGAATGGTACTATTTAAAACAGTAAGTTCACTATTTACTTCTATTCTTATGGCTTGAAAGATTTGTCTTTCAGGATGAAATTTATTGAAGTATTTAGCACCAACAGCTGATTCAATGATTTTTACTAGCTCTTTTGTAGTTTTAATTTCTTTTGTTAGTCTTTCACTAACTATTTTTTTAGCAATGAACTTAGACATTTTTTCTTCACCATATATAAAGAAGATATTACTAAGTTTTTCAATGCTATAGGTATTTACGACATCTTTAGCTGTTAAGCTATTAGATAAGTCCATACGCATGTCTAAAGGAGCGTCTTCCATAAAGGTAAAGCCACGATTTTTATCATCTATTTGCGGACTAGATAAGCCTAAATCAAAGATGATTCCATCGACTTTTTTAACTCCTAACTCCTCTAATCGATCTTTTAAATGAACAAAATTGGAATGAATAATCGTATAATTATCACTTATTTTAGATAATCTTTCTTCTGAATATTTGATGGCTTCAATATCTTGATCAAAAGCATATAGGTGTCCAGTAGTTAGTCTTTTTAAGATTTCACTACTATGTCCACCATATCCTAGAGTAGCATCAACATAGATACCATCTGGCTTGATATTTAAGCCTTCGATTGACTCATTTAATAGGACGCTATAATGTTTCATCAAAAGCACTTCCTATAAATAAGTTTTCCGCAATATCTTCAATTGTACTTTGATTTTCAACGAAGAAATTGTTCCATCCCTCTTCTGACCATATTTCGATTCGGTCGTTAGCGCCGATGATTACACATTCTTTTGTAATATCGGCGTAACTAACCAATGGGGAGGTAATGTTAATTCGACCTTGACGGTCAAATTCACATTCAGTGGCACCAGAAAAGAAGAATCTGTCGAATGTACGGACGTCTTTTTTGGTAAAAGGTAGAGTTTTTAATTTGGCAACTGTTTTATTCCATTCTGTTTCAGAATATACATATAAGCATTTCTCTAAACCACGAGCGATAATGAATTTATCGCCGAGTTCAGTACGAAATTTGGCAGGAATTATAAGTCGTCCCTTATCATCAATGTTATGATGATATTCGCCCATAAACATCTTAAAATCCCCCACTTTCCTCCACAATGTACCACTGTCTACAATAATAATACTTTAAATTCCCCCACTTGTAAATGTTTTTAAGTTTTGGCAGAAATAAACAATGTCAATTTACGTAAAGTATTCAAGCAAATAAAAAAGCAGATTTTTTTCTGCTTTTTACATCATTTTACCTTTGGCTCCTTTAGAACCTTTTGATCCATCAAAAGTACTTAAGACATTAGAATCAAAACTTGTGACTTTCTTTTGAGCTTGCTTGTATTCTTTGATAGCTCCTTTGATTAATTCATCAAGAAGTTTAGGATACTTCTTACCTTTTGGGGTAAAGAAGAAGAAGGCTAAGCAACCTGGAATAGTATTCGGCTCATTAACGTAGGCTTTTTTAGCTTTAGTATCAACTAAGAAATCAAAACGAGTTACACCACTTAGATTTAAACATCTGAAAGCTTCTTTAGAATATTTATAAACTTGTTCTTCAACTTCTTTATCTAAAGCAGCAGGAATTTTAAAGCCACTATTGCTAATCTTACTGCCATTATCGTTTTTAGCGCCACCTTTTTTACCACCACTATTGCCTAAGTATTTATCTTCAAAGGTTAGAAAATCATTATCAGTTAGCATTTCACCGATAAGTGAGCATTCCATTTCTTCATAGTTACCAACGACAGCACAATCTACTTCTTTTAGATTAGGAACCATTTTTTCAACAACAATCTTTTGATCATATTTAATAGCTTCTTCAATAGCTTTTACGACTTCTTTTTCATTCTTAGCTACTTCAATACCGACACTACTACCTAAACGAGCTGGTTTAACAATTACAGGATAACCTAAGTCTTTTATTTCTTTTAAGTATTTATCTTCAGCTGTTTGATATTCCGTATCATAAAACCAAATGTAGTCAACTACAGGAATACCAGAAGCAGCCATAACTTGCTTTTGTACTACTTTATCTTGACCAATTGAAGCACCTAGCATACTAGAACCAACATATGGAATACCTATTGTTTCTAAGTAACCAGCTAGGGAACCATCTTCAACGCCTTTACCATGAACAATTGGGAAAGCTACATCAATCGTATCAACTGTTCCTTTAAATAGTCCTCTTTTCTTTTGTAAGATAAAGGAATTATCTTTTTTAGTTAAAGTAACTTCTTTAGTTACATAACCTATGGTACTTAAATCTTTATATGTTGCCATATCTCTTAAGGCATCACCAGTATACCAATTATGATCTTTACTAATATAGATTGGTACTACTTGATACTTAGAAGTATCAATATAGTTCATGGCCTGAACAGCAGTAATAATACTTACTTCATGTTCGACTGTTTCACCACCAAAAATAACACCAACTTTTAACATTTATATCACTCCTTATTTTTCATTAAATGAATCTGGTAAGTCATTTTCTAATAATGCATATGTTTCTTCGTCTTTTAATTTCATCATTAACGGGAAAGCATCCATGACATCATTTAAAATATGAATATGTTCTTGAGGGAATTTACCTTTCATTAAACCTTCATAAATTGGTTTAGTTTTTTCTTCACCAATCAAAATGACCTCATCTACTTTACTAATGCTTATTTCCATACCGAATTCGCGATTGACTTCTTCTTCTTTAGCTCCGACTTCAATCATTCCTGGCGTTACAATAATATGTTTACCAGGCATCATACTTAGAACTTCTAAAGCCATCTTACAACCCATAGGATTAGAATTATAAGCATCATCTATTAAATTTATATCATAATATTTACTCATCGACAAGCGATGTTCAATAGGCATTATCATTTTAACAGCTTTTTGTAAGTCTTCTATTTTCATACCTAAAGCTTTACCTAAAGTAATTCCCCCTAAAATATTATAGATATTGTTACGACCAAGTAACTTAGTTTCAAATTCATATTCTTTTTTATCGCCTTTAAACTTTACTTTGAATTTAGTACCTTTATAAGTTAATTCTAAGTCTTTGGCATAACAATCAACATCTTGATTATCAATACCTATCCAAAGGATTTTACAATCGTTCTGAAGATTATAGCTTAGTTGTTTTTCATCATCGCCATTTAGAATACCGATACCATCTGATGGTAATGATTCAATAAGTTCAAATTTAGTATGTTGTATGGCTTCTTCAGAACCAAAAGTTTCTAAATGAGCTAAACCAATACGCGTTAAAATACCATATTTAGGTTTAACTAAGTCACATAGTTCTTTTATTTCACCAGTTTTACAAGCACCCATTTCGGCAATAAAATAATCATTATATTTATCTAAATAATTATTAATAGTAATCATTAGACCATATGGTGTATTGTAGTTTTGTGGGGTTTTATAAACATTATATTTAGCACTTAAGATATCATAAACAATATTTTTAGTACTAGTTTTACCATAACTACCAGTAATACCGATAACTTCCATGTTAGTCATACTAGCCAATTTATTTTTAGCTTGTTTTTCAAAATGTTGACCTACTAAGTGTTCAATTGGACGATTAAGGAAGTTAGCTAAAAGAATAATAAAGTAATTAGTAAATGATAATAAACCTAAAATAAGATAATATATACTTTGATATTCAGGGTCATAAATTAAATTAATAATAAGCATAGGTATTAAATAAAGTAATGAATTAGTAATGATTATTCTTTGAATACGAGGGGTATATTTTAAAGGTAGTTTAGCTACTTCTTTTTTTCTTTCAGAAATAAAGACATAAGTTAGAAATAAACAAATAACAATAAATAAGTATGGTGATAGATTGTTTAGAGTTTCGTTAAAGATCGTTATAATAAAAATAAAGAATAATAAGTTTAAATTAAGAAAATTATCTTTATAGTTTTTTAAAATCCATTTAATATAACGATAACCACGATTATATCTATTTTGTTGTAACATATGAAGACTTCTTGTACTTATAATAGTTATATGAATAAAATAGATAATTAATGAGATTATAAATAAGATATTCATTGAATCACTTCCTTATTTAATAAATGATTTAATAATAGAATTAGTTTGGTTTAATCTTTCTAAGTAAGCATAATGAGTACAACCATTATAAACTGTTAAGCCACTATCGGGAATAAGACGTTCTAGTTCATAAGCATCAGCGACTGGAACAGCTTCATCATTATCACCCCAAATAATAAAGGTTGGGCATTTAATTTTACTAGCAGCTTCAGTTAAATCAGTATTAACATGTTTAACTAAAATGTCACGCATAAGGGGTGAAGCATTTTTATAATCAGTTGAACCAATATGTTTTTTCATTTTATCAGCTAGATTATTCATACCAGGAACTTTTTTTAATTTTTTTAGCATACGCATCTTTAAAGATGGTTTTTTTATTTTAACTTTAAAAGGACTAGATAAAAGAATTAATCTATTTACGGGATATTTAGAAGCATATAGAATACTTATCTTGCCACCAAAAGAATGACCGATTAAATTAGGTTTATCTATTTTAAGATGTTCTAATAAAGATTTAAGCATTTCGACATAGTCTTCTAAAGTCCAAGCCTCAGTTGGTTCATCAGAATCACCAAAACCCGGTAAATCTAAGATTATTAAACGATGAGTTTCCGTAAAAGGTTTGGCAATCGGCTCCATCATAGCAATATTTTGACCCCAACCATGTAAATAAACAATTGGCGTTTTATCTTTTTGACCAAAGTCTTTATAGTTGATATTAATATCTTTGTATTTAAACATCTAAATCACCTTGTTAATTTCTATGAGAGCGATTGCTCCTTTATACATTATATTTTATCATATCTAAGAAAAGTTGGTATTAATTTGCACCATTTTGTCAAGCTTATTGTCAAAGATTGAGAAAATGAAAAGAAGAAATTATTAGTTTTTAATTTCTTCTTTTTTATTAGCAAAGATTTTTAATAAATTGTAAATGACAGCCATTAGAGGTACGGCAAATAACATACCGAATATTCCACCTACACTTCCACCAATAACTACAGCAACTAAGACCCAAATACTTGGAAGACCTACTCGACCACCTACAACTCTTGGATAGATGAAGTTTCCCTCAATTTGTTGAAGTATTAAGAAGAAAATGATAAAGATAACACTTTCTAATGGACTAACCATGAATATTAGGAAGGCCGCTACAATACAACCAGCAAAAGCACCAAAAATTGGAACTAAAGCGGTAACACCTACTAAGACAGAAACGGTAGCGGCATATGGTAAGCCAAGAATTAACATACCAGCAAAGCAAAGACCACCTAAGACACAAGCTTCTATAACCTGAACTTTAATAAAATTACTAAATGAGGCATATGACATTTGACCTAAATTTATAATAAAGTTATAAATTTTAGTATTACATACTCTTTTTAATAATTTTTTAATTTGTCTAGTTAACTGTTCTTTATCAAGTAAGATATAAATTGCAAAGACTAGACCAATAAAGAAATTGCATAAGGTACTAAATAATGAATTAGCAAAACCCATAGAGAAATTAATTATACGATCAGAGTTCTTAGATATTAAAGCAGTAATTTCTTCTCTTAGTTTATTATTTTCTAAATTAAGAATTTTTAATTCTTCAGTATTTAAACCAATCTTTTGACCTAAATTATAAATATTTTGTTGATATTCAGGAATGTTTTCAACAAATATTTGACTGGCATTTTGGATTTGGGGAATTAAAATAAATAAAATAATTGCTATAAAACCGATAATAAAACCAAATGATAGAATAATACTGGCTAATCTCCTACCTCTTTTTAATTTCTTTAAAATACTATCTTCAATTAATTTGACTAAAACATTTAAAATAAAAGCAACAATACCGCCAATAATAAATGGTAATAGTAACTTAAATAAATCTTTTAATACTCCACCGACCCATTGATAATTTAATAAAACAACAAATAAAACAATGGCATAAGTAATTAATAATAATTTATCTTTAAATTCTTTTTTTGTCATAATACTTCATCCTCTTCTAAATAAAAAATACGATTAACAAGTTTTTTTATAAATTTGTTATTAATCAATATATATAATATCATAGTTCCGCTAATATTTAGCAAATAATCGTCAATATCAAAAGCTCCACTATTCATTAAGAACTGGCAAACTTCAATACCTATTATAAAAATACTACAGATAATAAAGAATTTATACCATTTATTAATAAATTTTATAATTCGTGGTAGGAATAGTGCTAACGGAGTAAAAGCGATTAGATTACCAACGATGTTACGTAAAAAGTATTCTAAGCCAACATTACCATTTTTATAACCAATATATAAATTATTAATAGTTTTAAATGGTGTGGTATTAGCAGTAATCAGAAACTCATTCTTCATTGCTTGATAATCAAAAAGGTCACTAATACTATGATGAATTAAGTAATTGCGACCAAAGTATTTATCAAATAAAGTTAAATTAAGGATCATGATTAAATATAATATAAACCATATAGTTAGGTTAATTTTAGGTAATTTATGAAAAACTGGATTATTAGTCTTCGTTAAGATTAAACAACCTATATACATAAATAAAACAGCTAAACAAACTATTTTCATACGTTCAATTGGAGATGAAAGATGAAAAACAGAGAATTCTAAGAATAAATAATTAGTGATAAAGATTGTGGCAATAACATAGCAAATTATTCCTAGACAATATTTAATTTTATTGCTCATATTACACCTCCTACTATATTGATTATAACAGATTAAAAGCACAAAAAAAAGATATAGCATCTGTCAACGCTATATCTCTGGTGGAAAATATCACTAAAGCTATTTGACAGAATAACTTTGATGATACTCACTGATTTAAAATCCACCATCGTACGTACAACTTAATAGTTCAGCGATTCATAGAAAAGTTATTTTTCTTTACAAATACTTATTAAAAATAAGTAGAAAATAACTAATCATTTTTCAGATTGTTATAAGATAATATAAAATATTATCTGGATATTATTAAAAATAATATCGGACTAAATAGATAAAATCTATATAGTACAAAAAGAAAAATAACTTTCAAAACTATTTTACTATTAAGTATCTTAAGTATAGCATCAAATATATAGGTTGTCAATACCTTAATAATTATTTATTTCATCTTCTCTTATTTCTTTTAAACGAGCTTTAACTAAAAGGATAAGTTCCATAGAAGCATTAACTTTAGGTAGAACAATTAAACTATCTTGTAGTTTAGTTTTAAGACTTAATTCATCATTAATTAAAGTAGCTTCTTGACGATAATTAAAATCTTTAATAGGATTTTGTTTAATAAAGTCTTTGATATAGTTTTCAATATCTTTTAAGACATATTCTTTTAGATCATAATTATCCATTTCAGTAATACCATAATAAGCCCCTACTAAATATTTATAAGTGTCTTTTAAGTCCATATTATCACTCCATGATAAATTATATCATAAATTTAAATAATAAATATGATATACTAAAAATGGTGATAATATGTTAATTCGTTTTATTTTGTTAGCAGTTCTTATTTTTATAAATGGAGTTTTATCTGCTAGTGAGATTGCTTACCTATCCATAGATAAATATACAATTAGTAATAAAAGAGATAAGAAATCTAAGAAGATATTAAAAATGCTTGAAGAAGAAAGTATGTTTTTATCAACTATTCAGATAGGAATTACTTTAGCTGGCTTTTTAGCTAGTGCTTTTGCTTCAGAAACATTTACCGATATTTTAATGGAAGAATATAATGTTTATTTTGTGAGTGTTAATTTTACTGAGAATGTTTTAATGATAGTGATTACTTTTATACTATCTTATATTACTTTAGTATTTGGGGAATTAGTACCGAAAAAGATAGGTCGTTCTAATCCAACTAAAGTTGCTAACTTAACAATTAATTTAATAACTTTTATATCTAAACTATTCTACCCATTTATTGTGTTACTTACAGCATCTACTGAATTAATATGTAAAATATTTAATATTAAAGAACATGATGATTCTTTAACAGAAAAAGATATCAGACATATGATTATAACTGGTAGTAAAGAAGGTATTGTTGAAGAAAAAGAAAAAGAATATATTTTAAATATTTTTAAATTTAATGATAAAAAAGCAGCGAAGATTATGACACCTAAAGCTGAAATTACTTGTTTAGATATTAATGATAATAAAGAAGCAATAATTAAAAAGATTAAAAAGAAACATTATACACGTTATCCCGTTTTAGATAAGGATAAAGTTGTTGGTTATATTAACATTAAAGATTTTATTTACTATCAACAAAGTAAGAAAAGTTTAAAGATTAAAGATATACTACATGATGTCTTAGCTTTTGATAAGAATGAAATGATTGATGATATATTTCGTTTAATGCAAGAAAATCATGAGACATTTTCCATTATTACAGATAACGATGAATTTATTGGAATCTTAACAATGGAAGATGCTATCGAAGAAATTGTTGGTAATATCGAAGATGAATATAATTAAAAAAGATTGTTGGTTAACAATCTTTTTTGCTTTCTCTTTTTATCCATTCCATTATTAAAGCGACAATATAGTTTTGTTCATTAGTTGTAAGTTCTCGACCTTTGGGTATATGATGCCATTTTTCTAAACAACTACGACAACAAGTTGCTGTTGCATGTTGAGCGATAAAAACAGGATGATTTTTCATTGGTGTTTGCGCCCCATCATTCGTGGGATTAGCAGGAGCTAACTTATTTTTGATAAAGTCTTTAGCATGTTCTTCTACTTTGGCATAACCTTTATTATTTAAATAAGCTAGTTCTTTTTTACGCAAATGAAAACTACTTCTAAATTTAGAATAACTCAAATCATTTAATTTATCATCGATTATTTTTGCAGCTCTACTATTCATCTTTACTACCTAAATCTTCAGCAAACCTTAATAAATAACCATCTGGATCCATAACTAAAAATTCTTTATTACCTAATAATTTATTATTTTCACGATACCAGTTTTCTTCTATTGGATATGGTATTTCATAACCATTATTTAATAAACTATTATAAATCTTATCAACATTATCTACTTCTAATTGGAAGTTTATTCCACGACCAAAAGGATATTCTAAATCCCCTACTTGCCATTTATCATCTGGAGTTATTTCTTGTAACATAAATTGTATTTCACCTAAAGATAAGAAAACAAATAAGTCTTCTTTTCTTTCATATTCAATTTTAAAACCACAAGTTTGATAAAACTTTAAAGACTTAGATAGATTACGAACTGATAGTTCAGGAATGTTTTTATTAAAAATCATTTTTATAGTTCTTTCTTCCAAAGACCATGTTTATTACAGTATTCATAAATTGTCATGCCTTTTTCATAATCAAAGACAGCTTCAGGAGTTTCACCTGGTTTAAACATATATTTAACAATTGAATCACTATATTCAGCAGCGATAAAGTTAATATAATGATCTTCATCCATAGGATGAGGTACTTCTCCTACTCTAACATAAACAGTATCATCTTCTATTTGAACATATGGTACATGTTTTTCCTTGGCGGCATCAGTTGTATTAGCAACTAATTCAGTCATTGGTTCACCACAACACATAACAGTACAATTTTCTTCTAGCATTTCAATTAATGTTCCACATTTAGCACATTTGAATAATTTCATATTTATCCCTCCACTTTTATTGTAACACAAAAAAGATTCTATTTACTAGAATCTTTATCTTTATCATATGGATTAACATGAATAACTGTTAAATATATTTCGGGAACTTTTTTAGCTATTTCTTTTTCTAAGTCATTAGCGATTTTATGACTAGCAAAGGTTGATAAATTACCATCAACAAAGATAGAAAAACTAACTTGATATAAGTAACCGACTGGTGTTGCATTAAAATGATTTATTTTATATATTTCTTTATGTTTTTTTACAATATCTAAGACTTTATCTTTAGTATTACTAGAAATAGTTTTATCCATTAAAACATCATAACTAGCAATAAAGATTTTAATACCAGTATAAACAATCCATAAAGATATCATCATACCTACTATACTATCGACTATATATATTCCTATTAAAGAGAATAAAGCTGATAGTAAGTTAAAGGAAGTTATAAAGATATCATTACGATGATCTTTACTATTAGCTTCAACTAATAAGTTATTATATTTTTTACTAATTTTTCTGGTATAAAGAAATAATAGTAATTTAGTAATTATAGTTACAAGACAGACGATTACTAACCAGATAGTAAATTCGTAGTTACTTTTGATAAATAAAGATATAACTGAGTCCCATAAGATTTTTATACCTAAAACAATCATTGTTACACTAATAAGCATGGAATAAATATATTCAGCTTTACCATGACCTAAGTTATGATCTTCATCAGCGCCTTTACTAGCTACTTTAGAACCGATATAAGTCATTATTGAACTTAAGATATCAGAAGCACTATTAAAAGCATCAGCAAACATAGCTTGACTAGATGAGATTATACCGACAATCATCTTGATAATAAATAAGAAGATATTACCGATAATACCTAAGATACTAGCTCGTTTAGCTTCTTTAAAGCGATCCATAATAACACTCCTTTAGCGCTTTTTAATTATATCATAATTTATCCTAATGCAACATCTAAAATCATCATAATAACAAATCCTAGTAAAAAACCGATTGTATTAACTTTATTTTCTTCAGTTGATTCAGGTATTAGTTCAACAATGATAACATAAATCATCGCGCCGGCAGCAAAGGCTAATAAGTATGGTAAGATAACACTTACAATACTAGAAAAGATTAAAGTAATAATAGCACCTAATAGTTCAAATAAAGCAGAAATGATACCATAAAGAAAAGCTTTGTTTTTCGACATTCCTTTATTTTTTAAAGGTAATGAAACAATTAAACCTTCAGGAATATTTTGAATAGCTATACCGATTGATAAAGCATAACAAGCTGTTAAAGTAACATTATGGTATAACATATAGCTAGCAAAAATAATGCCGACAGCACAACCTTCAGGTATATTATGTAAGGTTATTGCTAACATCATTTTATCTAAATTAGGATTAAGATTTATTTTCTTTTTATTAAGAATTAAATCGATTAAAAAGAAAAAAGTAATACCAATTATTAAACCAATCGTAGCTGGGAACCAAGTAAGACCTTTACTCATTTCAATAGCAGGGATTATTAAGGACCATACGGAAGCAGCCATCATTACCCCAGCAGCAAAACCAAGTATTATAATTTCTAATTTACGGGATATTTTATTTTTGATGAAATAAACCATTAAGGAACCAAATGTTGTTCCAAAAAAAGGGATTAGTATTCCAATTAAGACATTCATATTTTTCTCCTTACACTATATTAGTGTATGAAGAGTTATTTGCTTTGGTAACGATAATTGACCAGAAAAAAGTAGATTATTCATCTACTATATTATTGTTTTCATCAAATTTAATATTAATTACTTTACGAGATGCTAAATAATCACACATATGAACAAATTTCTGTTCAGGAGTCTTAGGAATTGGTAAGATTACATCACTATAATTACTAGTATTAAATTTACCCATATGACTACTTATACATTCACAGACGAAGTTAATATCATCATTATTAAGTTTTAATTCATTTTTATATTTTTTTAAGAATTCACAAGCTACTAAGGGATGATCAAATAAGGTATATTGAGTTTCTTGTTCACCTTTTTTAACACTATCATGTAAAACTAAAGCCATAATAATTAAATCTTTAGTTCTTTGGGGAAATTTATATATACCGAATAGTTCATAAGCCATTCTAACAGCGGATTTAGTATGTCTAACTAAACCACCCTCACCTTGCGTATAAGCTGGATGATATTTACCAGTTGATGAAGCAGGAATTTTAAAGAAATAATCAGGTATTTTTTCAATCATAGTCGCTAGAGATTCTCTTATTTCTTCATCAACAATATAATTTAGTTCTTGTTTAAATACATCTTTCTTATTCATATCATCACCACTAATATTATAGCATAAATTATGCATTTGGGTTCGTGTAAGTTAGACGAATATCGCTATTATCAACGCCTTCTTCACGAAATTCAGTTACTAAAGTTGCTATTTGTTCTAATTGACTTGGTGCTAGATGATATTTATCTATATCTTCAATAGGTAGTATATAACCATTTTCACCAAGCTTAGGATCATAGTATTTAAATTTATCAATATTTTTTAAGTAATAGTCAGTAGCACTTACTTCTTGTAAATCATCTGCTAAGACAGATAAATAGATTTCATTATATAAATAATATAAAACCTCACCAAGTAATATTAATAAAGCTAAGATTATTTTAATGATGATATGAATATCAACATTATATATAACAATACCAGCAATAATACCACCAATAATAGCCATTAATCTTTTAACATAAACTAAGAAACTATCTTTAGCAATTTCATCATAGGCATAATCAAGATTTTCTTTAGCTTGATCTTCCATACGAATATGATAGACATTATAGTTATGTAAAGTATATGGTTCATGACTTTCACGACCATCAGCATATTTAATAATCATTTCTTTAGCATTACATTCAATATCAACGATAAAGGTTTTTTCTTCATTTTCATTTTTAGCAAAATCTAACATAGGATCAACTCAACTTCATTCTTTTTTCTAATACTTCAGTGGTTATTTGACTTTGTTCTTCTTTAGCTTCTGGTGTTAAGCCTTGAGCTAATTTAGCGACTAATTTTGGTTCAAAGACTGTTTCAATATCGGATAAGGTTAATAAATACCAATCTTCTTCGGTTGCCGTATTAGGATCTTTAACTTTTATTTTAAATTTATCTTTATGTTCTAAGAATTCATCAGCGGTGGCAACTATTCTTAAATTAGATTCGTTTTCTTCTTCAATATCACTTTGTTTTCTTTGATAGCAGATAGAACCTACTACTAAAATAGTTGCAATTAGAATTTTTAGAATAGATGGCATATCTATTTGACTAGTTAAATAAACACCTGCAATAGCTATAAAAGCTTCAATTAGTTTGTTAATAGAAACTTTCTTTAGTTTATTAAAAGTACTAGCGATAAATTCTTCACGATATTGTAAATATTGTTTTTCCATTTGGAATAGTGTTTGATTTAATTGAGAAATAGTAAAATCTTGTTCTTCAAGACGACCTGATGCATAACATTTAATAAATTTATTAGCATCATCTTTTAAATAGACTTTTGTAATATATTGGTCTTTATCTTCTTCATTTTGTGTAATATCAATCATTTTAAACCCTCTTTTTCACGTAGTTAATATTGTATACACAACCAATAAAAAAAGCAAGCATTATTATTGCTTACTTATCGGATTTTAAAACAGCTAAGAAGGCTTCTTGTGGTACTTCAACTCTACCGACCATTTTCATACGTTTTTTACCTTCTTTTTGTTTTTCTAATAATTTCTTTTTACGGGAGATATCGCCACCATAACATTTAGCTAAGACATTTTTACGCATAGCACTGATATTTTCACGAGCGATAATCTTACTACCTACACTAGCTTGTAATGGCACTTGGAATAGTTGACGAGGAATTATTTCTCTTAAACTTTCAACAACTTTTTTACCACGATTATAAGCTTGATCTTTATGAACAATTACACTTAAGGCATCAACTATTTCACCATTAATTAAAATATCCATTTTTACCAAATCTGATGGTTTATAACCACATAATTCATAATCAAATGAGGCATAGCCTTTTGTCATACTTTTTAATTTATCAAAGAAGTCATAAACTATTTCAGCTAAAGGTATTTCATAATGGATATTAACTCTAGTTGGATCAATATAATCCATACTTTTATAAATACCTCTTTTATCTTGGCATAGTTCCATGATTGGACCAATATAATCACTTGGAACAAAGATATTAGTTCTAATATATGGTTCTCTTATTTCTTTAATAAGTCCACGTTCTGGCATTTTAGTTGGACTATCAATTAAGATTGTTTCGTTATTAGTTAAGTCAACTTCATAGATAACTGAGGGGCTAGTAGCAATGATATCTAAATCAAATTCTCTTTCTAGTCTAGTCATGATAATATCCATATGAAGTAAACCTAGGAAACCAGTACGGAAGCCGAAACCTAAGGCATCACTTGTTTCAGGTTCAAAAGTTAGGGAAGCATCGTTCAGTTGTAATTTTTCTAGAGCTTCACGTAGTT
The DNA here is from genome assembly GCA_947625425.1 of uncultured Bacilli bacterium. The sequence goes on along the minus strand of CANQOH010000002.1, from coordinate 62,603 downwards.
GCGGAAATTTATTTGGTTCAACTGGAAAGATACCACTATAAACCATTGGTTTCATTGGTTGATAACCTGGTAACTGGTCTTTAGCTTCATTACTTAGGACAGTTAAAGTATCACCAACTCTAACACTTCTTATATCTTTAATAGAACCACTTATCCAACCTACTTCACCAGATACTAGTTCATTTTTAATTTCTTCTTTAGGGTGATTAACACCTAGTTCAACAACATCATAACAGTCTTTAGTAGCTAACATTTTCATGGTATCTTTATTAGTTATTTTACCATCAAAGACTCTGACTAAAGCAATAACCCCACGATATGGATCAAAGTGACTATCAAAGATTAAGGCTCTTGTTGGGGCATTATTATTTATTTTAGGAGCTGGGATACGATCAATAATAGCTTTTATTAAATCTTCAACACCTTCACCAGTTTTACCACTACAAAGTAATACTTCATCTTCATTAAAACCTAATACTTCTTTTAATTCTCTTAATACTTTAGGAACATCAGCATTAGGTAAATCGATTTTATTAATTACTGGGATTATTACTAAGTCATCATTTAAGGCTAAATAGAGATTAGCTAGAGTTTGAGCTTCAATACCTTGAGCAGCATCGACTACTAAGATTGCTCCTTCACAAGCAGCTAAACTTCTTGATACTTCATAACTAAAATCGACATGACCTGGAGTATCTATTAAATGAAGAGTATATTCTTCATTATTATATTTATATTTAAGCTGAACAGCATTTAACTTGATAGTAATTCCTCTTTCTCTTTCAAGATCCATACTATCAAGGATTTGGTCTTTCATATCATGTTTATCAACACCACCAGTAATCTCTAGAATACGATCAGCTAGGGTACTTTTACCATGATCAATATGAGCAATAATGGAAAAGTTACGAATATTTTCTTGACCCATAAATATCACCTAAGTAGGATTATATCAAAATTTAGCCATAAAAAAAAGATTATATAATCTTTTTAAGTTCGACATAAATAATTACCGGCTTCAAAGGTATATTTAAATGAGTCATAGGTTTCAGTTTCTTTACCATAACCAGCATAATAGGTTTTATAATCTAAATTTTTTAAATTGATATAAGCTTCTGTTGGTGATGAAAAAACAACTTGATGATTACTAATATTGAAGTAGCTTGCATAAATACCTAGTCTTTTTTCATATAAGGTTTGGAGAGCATCTAAATCATCAACATTTTGATTTAGATAGTACATAGCAATTGTGACATCAGCCTGATAAAATGTTTTGGTATTTGCATCAAATTTAGCGGTGATTTGTTCAACAATAGTTGTTGGATATATGACATTATTTTCAATTAGATTTTTCTTAGTTGATGAAGAACAACTAATAGTTATAAGTTCTGATGGAGTTGTAGAAGATTGTTGATTATTATTTCCGCTATTTGAAGATGGATTTTGACTATTAGAGTTATTTGAATTATCACCCATTGAACTATTTCCATTACTAGGATTAGTTTGTTGATTGTTATTAGAATTTGGTTTATCGTTGGAACTATTATTATTGTTATTTGAATTTGAATTAGAGTTGGAATTACTATTAGAATTATTATTACTATTTGGTTTGTCATTATTGGTGTTATTGTTAGTATTTGGTTTGTCATTATTATTTTGATTGTTACTTGAATTGTTCTCTGAATTATTATCTGGATTATTATTTTCGTTATTATTAGAATTGTTGTTTTCAGGTTCTTCTTCTGATGATTCATTATTTGTTTCTTCTTCGTCTTCATCACGACTTAGGAATCCACCATCATTCATTTCTTTTACTTCATCATCATTTATTTCGGGTGTTACAATGGCACTTTGGTATTTATTAGATGACATAGCTACACAAATACCCATTATTGATAAAATAACAGTCACTAAAACAAAACTAAAGAAGATTAGTTCTAATAGTTTTGAATCTTGAGCACTTTTAGCAATAAAATCTTTTATTTGTTTAGTAATAGTATTAAATACTTTTTTTACTTTTTCCATACTATTTCACCCTATTATTAATTTAAGTATAAAATACTAGAAATTATTTTTCAATAAATAAGAATTTTACCTAACACTTACTAGACAAAAAAAGAAGATAATTACTTATCTTCTTCATAATCACAATTACTACAGATTATTTTTTTGCCTTTATCTAGTAACATGTTATTACATTCTGGACACATTTTATTGATTGGGATATACCAGTAGGCAGTTTTACATTTTGGATAGTTATTGCAGCCATAGAAGACTTTGCCACGATGACTTTTCTTTTCGATTATTTTGCCACCACAATTTGGACATGGACAAACTTCTTTGACTTCAACTTCTTCTTTTTTGATGTATTTGCATTCTGGATAATTTGAACAAGCAATAAATTCACCATAACGACCATTTCTAATTACTAGAGGACTACCACATTCAGGACAGGTTTCACCGGTTTGTTCAGCTTCTTTTTTCTCCATATGTTTAAAGGCATCTTCGACTAAAGGTTCAAATTTATTATAGAAATCTTTTAATACGGTAACATTGTTTATTTTAGCTTCAGCTATTTCATCAAGTTCTGTTTCCATATTAGCAGTATATTCAACGTTAATAATATCGCTAAAACCTTCTTGTAATTTATCAGTTGTTTCAATACCAACTGCTGTTGGTACAAATTTCTTATCTTCAACAGTTACATAGTCACGAGCTTTAATTGTTTCCATAATTGTCGCATAAGTAGAAGGTCTACCAATACCTAGTTTTTCTAATTCTTTAATTAAAGAGCTTTCAGTATAACGAGGAGCTGGTTTAGTAAAGTGTTGTTCTTTTAAAACATCATCAGCTACTAAAGTTTTTATGCCCTCAAGATTTGGTAAAACGACATCTTCAGATGATTCATAATCACCATATACTTTTAAATAGCCGTCAAAGACTAATATACTACCATTAGCTTTAAATTCATAATCATTATTCATTAAGGTTACAGAAGTAGCTTTAACTTTAGCATCAGCCATTAAGCAAGCTAAACTACGAGCATAAATTAAACTATATAGTTTATATTCGTCGTTAGTTAAATATTGCTTTAAACTGGCTGGAGTACGATAAGCACTAGTAACTCTGATACCTTCATGAGCATCTTGAATGTTTTCATTCTTTTTAGGTACTTTAACATGACCTAAATATTTGTCACCATAGGTATCTTTAATATATTTAAATGTTTCATTGATAAATACAGGACTTAATCTTTCACTATCGGTACGCATATAGGTAATTAAACCGACAGTCTCACTACCGATATCAATACCTTCATATAGTTTTTGAGCTATACGCATTGTTTTACTACTAGCGAAATTAAGTTTATTAACTGCTGTTTGTTGTAAAGTACTAGTTTTAAAAGGCATAACACCTTTTTTAGCTTTTTCTTTGCTTTCAATATTAGTTATTTCAAATAATTCATCTAAAGAGTTAATGATATGATCGGCTTCAGCTTCATTCTTTATTTCTAATTTATGACCTTTATATTTTTCAGCAACTGCTTCCATCTTGTCGAATAAAGCTGTAATTGTCCAATATTCTTCAGGTATGAAAGCCGCAATTTCTCTTTCGCGATCAACAATTAGTTTTAAAGCGACACTTTGAACACGACCAGCACTTTTACCACCAGTTTTAGATTGCATTAATTTAGATAATCTAAAACCGATAATACGATCTAAGATTCTTCTAGTCTCTTGACTTTTAACTAAATCAAGATCAATATCACGGGGATTATTAAAAGCATCAATTATGACATCTTTAGTTATTTCATTAAAAGTAACTCTTTCATAACCTTTTTTAAGGCCTAAAGCTTCTTTTAAATGCCAACTAATAGCTTCTCCTTCACGATCTGGGTCGGTTGCTAAATATATATGTTCTGACTCTTTACTTAATTTTTTTAATTCACTAATAACTTTATTTTTACCTTTCATTGGTATATAAGAAGGTTTAAAGTCATTATCGACGTCAACACCTAAGCCGAATTTACCAGTCGTAGCTAAATCTCTGATATGTCCCATACTAGCAACTACTTTATAATCAGTTCCTAAATATTTTTCGATAGTTTTACTTTTACTTGGAGATTCCACTATAACTAATTTTTTCATCTTATGTTTCCTTTCTTATGTTTGATTAAATAAATTATTCAGTTTTATTATCACTAACATTCTCTTCATTTTCTACTGCTTGGGCTTTATATTTTTCTTTAGCTTTTTCTAAGTAAGAGAAATAATTCTTTTTGATAGCTAAATTAGACATTGATATCTTATCATTTATAGTTTTATTAATCTCTTTTATTTCTTCAACAGTATAAGTATCATCTTTTCTAACATAACTTATCTTACCTGTTTCAGCATTATAGAAAGCTTTTTTATCTTTCCATGAACCATTAGCAAAGATTACACGATTTGGGTAAGTTTTAGATAGTAAATCATAACCAGCATATAATCTTGGATCATAATCTAAATCAAATAAGTTGGCAACAGTTGGTGTAAGATTAACATAGCTTGTATACTCATCAAATTGTTGAGCTTGAATCTCAGGATTATAAATGATGAATGGAATTCTATCGACTTCATATTGTTTATTAACATCATAATCAAAATATGTATTTAAGACAGAATTTTTAAGGCCATATGGATAATGATCACCATACATAACAATAACTGTATCATTTAGTTTGCCTTGTTCTTCTAAGCCATCTAATAAAGCACCTATTGCATTATCAAATTCTTTTAATTTAGATAAATACCTCTTAAGTGTTATATCATAGTTAGTATCTTTAAATAAGTCAAGATGTTTATCTCCATATTCACTACTTACAGTATATGGTTGATGAGCAGTTACAGATGTCATCCAGACCATAAATTTATCTTGATCTTCGGTTTTTTCTAACACTTTTTCAACTAATTCAACATCACTTGGCCATTCTTTATATTGATTAGAATATGGAATACCTAGTTCTTGAACACCATAGTAATGTCCACTACCCATGTTTTTATGAATAGTTGAACGATAATAATATTGTTCAGTATAGTTATGATAACTAGATGTTGTATAACCTGAATTATTGAATAAATTAAAGATAGCTTCTGGATAAGTATTATTACGATAGTTATTAGCTGTACAACTGTTATTAATCGTATATAAAGATACCATACCACTCATTTCATTATTACCAGTTGAACAAGAGTTACGAGGACTATAGTTATTAGTCCATGCCCAACCTTCGGTATATAGTTTATGCATATTAGGGAAATATCTTTCATCTAAAATGATCGTATTAGTTGATTCCATCATAATAACAATTAAATTTTTATCTTTAAAAATACCAGTATAATCATTTTTATCAGTTATTTCTTGACTTAAAAAATAGTTATTTAATCTTTTATAATTAGTATTTTTTTCGTTTTTAGCAACTTGTTCCCATAAAGTATCATCGATTCTTCTTGTATAGTCACTAATAACTTGTTCTTGTTTAACATAACCCTTATCATAAGTACTTTCTTCTAATTGTTGACTTGGTAATAAAATAGATTTAACATCAACAAATAAATACATACTAGGACCAAATTGACTCATAGCAATATCAGGAATATCAGGATGAGCAAATAATTGTCTTGTTGGTTCAATTTGTAATGGGTTTTGCATAAATGATACAGTTAAAGAAAAATAGTATAAAACACCTAAAACTATAGCAATTACCATAGCATTAACTTTACTATTTATTGTTCTTTTTTTACGTTTTTTAGCTAAGATTTTATCATTTAATTCTTTCCTTTCTTCAGAATCAAATTTATCTGAGAAATCTATTGTATCATTTCTTTCTAAAACTTTAAGACGATGATCGAAGAAGACATAAAATAAGATTAAGATAACAACAGGAATTAAAATTAACCAATAATTCCAGTGAAAACTATTTAAATAATCACCAATATATTCTTTAACAGCTCCTATTTGAGAACTCGTGCCAAAAGAAATAAAAACGCCAACAAAGTTTTTAAATCCAGCTTGAGCAACAGAATATATAGATAATAATAAAGCAACAACAACATTTAATATATTACTAATAAGGCGACCAAAGAATGAAAAAATGGCAGCACAAATTAAGGAAATAATATTAATACCAATAAATGTTCTTAATAAAGTCCAATCAAGAATTGGTAAATTAATAACAAGTCTAAAAATGACTTCCTCTACTAATAAAGTAAGCATTAATAAAAAATAATTTTTAAAGACATTATTAAAAAATATTTTCATTTTCTTACAACTCCTTTTGCCTCTTTAATTAAATCACTAACTGGCTTATATGTAAACCTATAATTTTCAAGTAAACCATATTTTTTGATATTTTCTAAATGTAATTTTGTTGGATATCCTTTATGTTTGGCAAAGCCATATTCGGGATATTTTTTATCTAGATCATCCATCATGCGATCTCTGGTTACTTTAGCAATAACACTACCGGCAGCGATGGATAATGATAAAGCATCACCATGAATAATATCTTTATAAGGTATATCTATATTATTAAGTTTCATAGCATCACTTAAAACATATTCGGGTTTTACTTTTAAGTTTTCAATAGCTACTTTCATCGCTAGACGACTAGCTTCTAAAATATTTATTTCATCGATTGTTTTAGCATCGACAACACCAATACCAACAGCAATTGCTTCCTTCATAATAATATCATAATATTTATCTCTTTTTTTAGGGGTTAATTGTTTACTATCGTTTAAACCTTCTAGTTGATAGTTTTTTGGTAAAATAACCGCTCCAGCTACAACTGGACCAACTAAAGGACCACGACCAGCTTCATCAACACCGGCAATTAAAGTGATACCTTGATCGTATAATTCTTTTTCATATTTTAATAAATCAACTGATTCCTTTAATTCTTTTTTCATATTTTTCGACTAACTCCTTATTAGCAGCTAATGTTTTAACTTCTTCAATATCAAATTCATCGGGATTTATTTGTTTTAACCATCTCATTACTTGAACTGGATCAGTAAATAATTGATATGATTTACGGTATGTACTTCTAACAAAGATACTACAGAATTCACGATCCGAAGCATGAACTAAAGTATTCCAACTTAGCCTATCATAGCCAGTTTCACATATTAATTTATAGCGAGCATACATTTTGTTAAAACCAGCCATAAAATCTTTAGTTTTATTTAGTAATTTATCTTTACGTAAATCATTCTTAGATGGATCTTCTAAAAGACCCAAGAATAAATATTTGTTATATAAATCATCTATCGTATTTAAAATAGAAGGAAAATTAGTTATTATTCTAACCATCTCTTCTTTAGTATACCCAACACACTCTAAAAATGAAATTAATTGATTTAGTTGTTTTAAAACAAAGTTTACAGTACGACCATTAATTTCATCTTTACGGCCGTGATCTAAATATTTAGAAATTGATTCTAAAAAGTTTCTTTGAGTATTTAAATCCATACTTTGAATATCTAATTTAGAATAAAATATTTCTTTAAAGTCTTCGTTCATTATTAATCAATCCTATCAAATGTTATGCCTTTTATACGTTCATTTTTTACATCATCTAAAATAGCTTTACTGACACGGTCATAATCGACTTCGCCACCTGAAATAATTGCTCCTATTTTTTTACCTAGATGTTCATAAACACTTACTAAATCGTCATTATCGACATTATCTAAATTATATCTATCTTTTAAGATAGTATTATAATATTTGTCTAGTTTATTTAAGATATGTATAGCTACTTTATCAACAGGTAAAACATCACGAGGTATAGCAGCAATACTAGCTAGATTTAATGCAATTTCTTCATTATCTAATTTAGGCCATAAAATACCTGGACTATCAAGTAATAAGATATTACTATTAGTTTTTAACCAAGCTAAGTTTTTAGTAACACCGGGAATATTACCAGTGGTAGCTACTTTTTTACCAACCATACGATTTATTAAAGTTGATTTACCAACATTAGGAATACCAACAACTAAAGCACGGATTTCTTTTTTATTTAAGCCTTTATCTTCTCTTTTAGCTTGAAGATTGGAAGTTATTTTATTAGTTAAATCAATAATTTTTTGGACTGAATTATTTTCATTTAAATTAGTTAAAAAAACATAAGACCCTTGATTTTCATAATACTTAACCCATTTATTAGTAACATTAAGATCACATAAATCTTTTTTACTCATAATAAGAATACGAGGTTTATCTTTTAGTAATTCATCTAGATCTTTTATTTTAGATGATAAAGGACATCTGGCATCGATTACTTCATATACTATATCAATTAAATCATATTTTTCTTTAATTAATCTTTTAGTCTTAGCCATATGTCCTGGGTAATGATTAATATTGCCATTATTACTCATCGATATCACCTACTTCGTTTTTTTTCACTATTAATAATTATATCATAAATTTATTTTTTATCGTTATAACGATCTTCATTTTCACAATTATTTCATTAAATTTAAACTAAAATCAATTATTATGGTAATAATTATATCATAAAATATGAATAATAATTGACAAAATTAACCATTTAATATATGATAACAAACATCAGTTAATTATTAAGGAATAAAAACATATAAGACTGATGTTTCATAAAAACTTAAGGGGGTAGCTTTTATGAATAATGAAAATTTTAAATCTGCTTTTAAAAAATGTTTACTTATTATTGATTGTGCTATTTTAATTATAGCTTTATTCTTTATAACTTATACAGGACGTGAAGGAAATAGTTATGTAGTTAATGAAAGTAAAACTAATAATAATGCTATTTCGACAATGCCTAATGTTTTTGATGAAACAACAGAAAAAACTAATTTTTATCAAATACCAATTAACCTTCAAGAATTAACCATTAAAGAAAATGAAGGATATAAAATAAATGATTTTATTATAGATTATAGTAATTTACCACAAGATTTAAAGTATAATTATACTTTACCAGAAATGGATAATTATAAATTACCTGGTACTTATAAAATTACAATTGCTTTTTATGATGACATCAATAGAATTGAAAAAGAAACTAGTTTAACAATTGTAAAAGTAGAAACGCCTAAAGTAACAGTTACACCTAAAGAAAATAAAGTTAAAGTAGAAGAAAAGAAATTATCAATTGAAGAACGTATTTTAAAAGATAATAAAAAGATTGGTGATTCAGGACGTTTGTATTTTGATTCACTTTACTCTATTGCTTTATACCGACCTTATACTACAGAAGAAGCACAAAGATATGTGGATGATGAAGATAGTGGTTCACTAATTAAGTATCCGAATATTGATTTTATTGCTGATCATGCTAATCAAGGTTTTGACATTATTAAAAGACAAAATGTTGGTGATTATGTATATATTAAAGATATAGATAATAATGGTAATGTTATTTTAAATAAGTATCAAGTTAAAGTTAAAACAACTGGTTATAATACTAAATATGAGTTACTAACAAAGGATGGAACTGACGTTCGTAAGACGAAGTATCCAGTAGCTTTATATACTTGTAATTCAGCAGATGGTTATCATGTTACAATATTATTATTAAGTAAGGTAAATTAAAAAGAAATCAAGCAAGATTTCTTTTTTTTATTCAACATGACCAAAACGATTAAATGGGAAAAGAATTAAATTAGTTGTTCCCAAGATTTGATCTTTTGTAACTGGTCCAATCATACGACTATCAGCAGAATTACCACGATTATCACCCATTACAAAGTATTCATTATCTTTAAGTTCATATTCGAATTCAGAACTTTCAGTAGCACAAGTATTTCCTTGACTATAGTCTTCTTCTTGTAAGTGATAATTAACATATACTTTATTATTGGTACATTTAATTTTTTCACCAGGCAGAGCAATTACTCTTTTAATAATTGGTTCAGTACCAGCATCAACAACAACGATATCAAAGCGATCAATTGATGCTCTTTTATTTAGAATCATAACATCACTATCTTCTAAAGTCGGATTCATACTTGGACCACTTACCATAATTGGTGTAATAAAGAATGTTCTAATAAGAATGACAATAATTAAAATAATTACATAAGGTATTAAATCTTTAACAGCTTTAATTATTTTAGAAGAATTGGTTTCTTCTGCTTCTTCTACTTTAGTTTCTTCATCTATTTCAATTTCTTTTTTATTTGTTTCTTTTTTAGTTACTTTTTTATTTGTTTCTTTTTTCTTTTGCACAAATATCACCTTTTTTAATTTTATCACTTTTATTATATATATTAAAGAAGAAATTTTGCAAAGAAAAAAGAAAGATTAATTTCTTTCTTTTACCTTGTATTCCTTCTTCATTCCTTTTAAGAAGTTTAGTTTTGCTCTTCTTACTACACCCTTCTTAACTACTACTATTTTATCAATAGTTGGTGAGTTAACTGGGAAAACTCTTGTTACACCAATACCGTAAGATTTTTTACGTACTGAGAAAGTTTCAGAAACACTGCCACCTTTTTTAGCAACTACAAGTCCTTCAAAAGCTTGGATTCTTTCTTTCTTACCTTCTTTTACCCATACGTCTACTCTAACAGTATCGCCGACACGGAATTCAGGAATGTCTTTTCTTACATGCTTCTCATTAATTTTGTCTACTAAATTAGCCATTTTCAAACATCCTTTCATACTATATTTACTTACCGGAAAATCATAAATCTAAGTATTCAGCGGATTTTCTTCCTTGAAGCACTTAAGATTATAACAAAAAAAAGATAAATATGCAAGATTTATCTTTATTTCTTTATCTTTTAACGACTACGTCCAATGGTTTTTTCTTCCATATCGGCTAGATATAAAGCTTTTTGTTTAATTTTAACTTGTTTAACACGCATTTCATTTTCAATAAGACGTAATTTTTTTAAAAATAATTGTTCTTTTTCGTAGTTTAAGAATTTTTGATAACGATTAAGAAGAATTTGTCTTACTAATTCGACTTCATCTAAGACTAGTTCAGCATCATCATCAGTCGCATCATCATCATTAATAACGGATAAGGCCATAGCAACTACTTGTTTAAATAATTTATCAAATTTCATAGTTAAAATTTTATCAATCATTTTAGGATCAATTATTTTAACTTCTTTGACTTTAATATAACTATCACTTTTAGTTTTAGGTTTAAAGACATAGCCATCTAAAGCATTCATTGAAAGAATACTTTCATCATGATGTTTTTTATTAATCAAGTAACTTGCCATTTTACTCACCTTCTTAAACTACATTAGATCTGGTCGACGCTCTTTAGTTTTTTCTTTTCTTTTTTCTTCACGCCAAGCATTTATTTTGGCATGATCACCACTAAGTAAAATATCAGGGACTTTCATACCCATAAATTCTTGAGGTTTAGTATAGGTTGGATAATCTAATAATTTATCATTAAATGATTCACTAACTAAACTTGTATCAGTTATAACACCATCTAATAATCTTATTATACTATCACTGATAACCATAGCTGGTAATTCACCACCAGTTAAGACATAATCACCAATACTAATTTCCATATCACATAGACTTCTTATTCTTTCATCAAAGCCTTCATAATGACCACAAATAAATACTAAATGTTTTTCATCTTTTAAACTAACTGCTATTTCTTGTTTATAAGGTATTCCATCTGGTGTCATTAAGATAACTTTGGCATTTGGATCATCTTTTTTGATATCCATTAAGGCATCATAGATTGGTTCGATTCTTAAAACCATTCCGCCACCACCACCATATGGTGTATCATCTACTTGATTATTAGAAAGTTTAGAGTATTTTCTAAAATCAACTATATTTATTATAACACTTTCTTTTAAAATTGCTCTTTTAATAATTGATTCATTTAGGAATCCTTCAAACATATTAGGAAATAAAGTTAAGATATCTATTCTCATAAAATCAATCCTTTAGCATTTTCAACTTCAATATTTTTATCCTTTTCATTAACTTTCTTAATAAAGTTAGGATTATTAGGAATATAGAAATTTTTAGCTCCTTCTATGGCTAGAAGAATGTTACTACCATTATACACAATATATTTAACTTTACCAAGTTTTTCCCCTTTTTCAATAACATCATAATCAATTAATTCTTCTAAGATATATTCATTATCATCAAGTTTGATATCTTCTTTTTTAACATAGACATTCATTTTAAGATAATTTAGAACTTGATTAATATTATCATAACCAACAAATGTTACCATATCAAAGTCTTTATGAACTCGATAACTATTAATTGTTTCTTTAACATGTCCTTCACCAATATATAAGTTAAAACCTTTTTTAAAGATTTTATCTTTCATTTGGAAGTTACTTTTAATACGAAGTTCACCTTTAATCCCATGAGTGTTAACTATTTTACCAATTAAAATATATTCCATAAGACACCTCTATTTATTTAAACTATATAAGATAATACTTGTAGCAACACCGACATTTAAACTTTCACATTCTTTATTCATCGGAATATATAAGTATTTATCACATAAATTAAGGATTTCTTTACTTACACCGGCACCTTCATTACCCATTACTAAAGCATACTTAGAAGGAATAGTTATTTTACTGATATCTTCTCCACCATTAACTTTAGTACCATAAATTAGATAGTTATCAGTTTTTAATTTATTAATAATTGAAGTTATATCATCTCTAATAATATTTATTTTAAAGATCATACCTTCACTAGCTCTAATTACTTTATCATTATATAAATCAACACTATTATTAGAAAGAATGACAGTATCAATATTAAAAGCAACACTACTACGAATTATAGTTCCTAAGTTACCTGGATCTTGAATGTCATCTAAAATTAAGACTTTATTACCTATTTCTTTGTTATCTAATTTACGACATATACCCATTACTTTTTGAGGATTTAAAGTATTACTTAGTTTTTTTATTACTTCATAAGTTACATAAGTAATTGGAACATCAATATCTATTTCATAATCTTCACACATTATTACTTCAACTAAGACTTTAGAAGCAAAGGCTTCTTTAACTAAATGTTCTCCTTCAACGATAAATAAATTATCTAAATCGCGATATTTTTTCTGTAGTAGTTTACTATAGTTTTTTATTTTTTTATTATCTAATGAACTTATTATTTCCATTTTATTCAACCCTCAATCTTTTTCTCGCTAATTTATAATACGGATATCTCTTCTCGACTTCTCGCCAAAATCTATTACTATGATTTGCTTCATAAAAATGACATAATTCATGAATAATAACATAATCAATTAAAGTAATATCTTTTTTTATTAATTCACTATTTAAAATTATTATTCTTTTAGTAACATTATTAACGCCCCATCTAGTTTTCATTTTTCTAATTTTTAAACTAAAGGGAGGTATATCATTAAATTTATTTAATATTAATTTAATACGTTCAGTAAAGATTCTTTCACATTCATTCTTTAACCATTTATCTAAAACTTTTTCGTTTTTAACATATAACATATTATCTTCAATCGTGACATTTTTTACGTCTTCATCATAAACAACAGTATATGTTTCACCTAAGTAGTTAAAGCCTTGGTTATTCTCAACTTTTACTTGGTATTTTTCATACATTTTAAGTAAAGATTTTTCATTTTCTTTAATTAATCTTAGGACTCCTTTAGTAGAAATTAAACGATTACAAGTTACATATAAAGTATTATTATCTTTAAAACGAAAATAAATATTTTTGTTCTTCTTTTTTTCGATTTCTAAATTGACAATATAATTACCAAGCTCTACTTCCATAAGAATCACCTAATATTATTGTATCATATTAATTAACTAATTCTAATCTAATTAAATAATTATCATAATCAATAATATAATCTTGACTTAAAATATTAAAAAATTCAGTGATGATATTTATCATTTGATTTGAATCTATTTCATTTATACCTTCATTATATAGTTCTTCTATTTGCGAATTTACTTCGTAATTAATTTTATAATAATACTCATACATACTTTGAAGAAGAATGGCATACATCATTTTACTATATGGATGGTTAATTAATAACATATCAATAGTTTTTAATAGTTTATTATGAAATGTTAAGATATCTTCTTTAATACGATCTTTAGAATAATAAACATTGTGATTGTAATAAGTAGATGGTTTTATTACTGATATTTTAAGATGTAAAATACTAATTAATTTTTGAAGATATAATGGTCTTTCTTCTGGTTTAGCTGTAATAGCTTTTAAATATAAAGTAATAAATTCAGGATTAGGTAATTTAATTAAATAACGATTTTGATATAATTCAGGATGATTAAAGATTTCATAGACTTTAGCGGTACCTAAATATGAACAACCATATAAATAATTAAAAGCTATTCTTATCTTTTCTAATAAATTATAATAATAAAATTCATGGGAGTTATTAAAACTAGTATATAAATCTTTGATGTCTTCTAAAATATTATCAGGGATGGCTTTATGATGCATTGGAGGTTCTAAACTACTTGAATAATCTTTTAATATTTCAATGGTCCAATCTTTATTTTTAACAACTAAACCAGTAGTTAAAATAGATTCTAAAAAAGCATTATGGTTTTCTTTTTTACTACTCATAATATTATAAATATCATTTACTGAATAGATATGACAATCAACTCTAATATTATCAATTAGAAAACCTTTTTTATAGTTATTACTTTTTTGACTGATAACGACAACATCTAAATCACTATTAGGTCTTTCATTACCTGTTACTCTACTACCATGAAAAATTATTGCTAATATATTATTATCTTTATCATAGCCGGTGATGGTTAAAAACTTGGTGATTAGTTCATTTAAAGGCATTATTTTTTCTCCAAACTTAAACTATATGAATCTTCATAAGTGTTTTTAAAAACAACTACTTCTCGATCATCTAAGTCATCATATCTTATTGGTTCAGCTATTTCTTCAACTGTTTCTAAGACAAAGCCTTCTGGAACTTGATAAGTTACACCGTTTTCACTAGGTATTCTAATTGGTTCATACATTTCATATATATCGTTTGTTCCATCATTCCAAACAACTTTATCATAATTAACAGCATTTACATGAGGAAATGTTTCAACATGAGCTTTATCATAAATAAATGAATCATTAATTCTGACATAATCAATATCCATTTCTTCTAGAGCTTCTTTTAAATATTCACCATCAAAGCTCTTAATATCATAAGTACCAGTTACTTTAGATAAATCAACATAGTTATCAGCAGTTAAATAATCAGTTAAATAACCTTTAACTCTTGCTATTTCACTTTGTTTATGCATGTGATAACCTCCAATACCAGTACCAATAATAGAAGCAATTATAGCCCCAGCAATTAATTTTTTACTTAATTTTAAATTTTTAACCATAAAACCACCACTTAAAGTGGTTTTATTATACAAAAAAAATATCAATCCTGCAATTTTCACCCGTATAAAAGATTATAATATGATAAAATTAATAATGAAGAAGGTCAGACAATGAATAAACATATTAAATTCTATCTTATTACTATAATAATTATAATAATTATTCTTTTTCCTTTACTAATGTTTAATAAAATAATTAATAAAACAAATACTAATGAAGTAATTAAAGAAAATATTGATTCTAAACCTAATGTGGTTGAAGATAAAGAAGAAGTTAAAGAAGACGATAAGATTAAAGATACGGATAAAGATAAGAACAAAGATGAAGATAAAGATGAAGTTATAAATAAAGATTTATTTGCTGATTACTATGATGAAGCAGATGATATACTAAAAGACTTAACGATTGAAGAAAAGTTAGCGCAAATGTTTATAGTGCCTTTTACAGAAGTAGATAATATCGACAATTATGATACGATTGGCGGCTTTATTCTTTATAGTAGTGATATTAAAAATATAAGTAAAGAACAATTAATTAATAAAATTAAAAGTCGTCAAGATGAAGCTAAAATAAAATATATAATGACGATTGATGAAGAAGGCGGTACAGTTACAAGATTAAGTTATAATAAAAATTTAATCAATGAAAAGATTAAATCACCAAGGAGTTTATATGCTATTGGAGGAATAGATAAAGTTTTAGAAGTTGAAGAAATGAAAGATAAATTACTTTTAGAATTAGGTTTTAATTTAAATTTAGCTCCAGTAGCAGATATTGCTACTAATCCTAGTGATTTTATGTATGCAAGATCTATTGGTTTAACTCCTAATGATACTGGTAATTATATTAGTTTAGTAACTAAGAAAGCTAAAGAACTTAATTTTTCAACATGTCTTAAACATTTTCCTGGCTATGGACCTAATGGCGATTCACATAAAATTCAAACTATTGATAATCGTGATTTAGATTATTTAAAAGAAAATGATCTTATACCATTTAAAATGGGTGTTGAAGCAGGAACACCATTTGTTTTAATATCTCATAATATTATTACAAGTGTTGATGATAAATATCCAGCTTCACTATCTAAAGATGTTATTAATATTTTAAAAGAGGAATTAAATTATACTGGAATTATTATAAGTGATGAATTAACTATGGACGCTTTAGATTCTTATAATACTGATAATAACTTAGCTATCTTAGCAATTGAAGCTGGTAATGATATTGTAATAACTAAGGAATATAATGATTTTTATAATAGAACATTACAAGCAATTAAAGAAGGACAAATAACTGAAGAACGTATTAATGAATCTGTAAGAAAGATTCTAGCTTGGAAGATAGCTTATAATATATATTAAGACATAAAAAAAGAGCTATTAAGCTCTACTTGAATACTTACCATCAAGAGTAGATACGATAATCTTTTCTCCTTCAGTAATAAATAATGGAACTTTAACAACATAGCCGTTTTCCAAAACAGCATCTTTTTGGGCGTTATTAGTAGTATTACCTTTAACTGCTTCAGTTGTTTCAGCAACAATATATTCAACTTTTTCTGGTAATGTAACACCAATTATTTCACCTTGATAGAAATCAATTTGAACTTCCATATTCTCTTTTAAGAATTTCTTTTCTTCAACTAATTTATCTTCAGTGATTTCAATTTGTTCATATGTTTCATTATCCATGAAGACATAACCTGTTCCACTATTATATAGATAAGACATTTTCTTTTTATCAACATGTGCTTTTTCAACTTTAACACTACTATTAATAGTTTCTTCAATAATAGCACCTGTTCTTAAGTTACGCATTTTAACTTTCATGAAAGCAGCACCTTTACCAGGTTTAACATGTTGGAAGCTTTGTACTAAATATAGTTTACCATCATAAATGATAGTCATTCCATTTTTAATATCATTAATATTAATTAAGCCGTTCATTTTTTCACCCTCTTAACTATTTCTTTTCTTTATGAACAGTTGATTTATTACACCATTTACAAAATTTTTTAATTTCTAATTTATCTGTTGTATTCTTTTTGTTTTTTTGTGTAACATAATTTTCATGTTTACATTCAGTACAAACTAGAGTAATATTAGGTCTATTTTCATTTTTTGCCATAGTACTGCCCTCCTTTTTTAATCCGTTCCTATTGTATCATATATTTTTTATTTTTCAAATACTAATTTGCTTACTTCTTTAGAAATATAGCGATTTATGGGTGCAATATAGCCATCTTGACTATTATTTGAAGCAATATTGGGACTTATAACGACGATTGTATACTTGGGATTATCATATGGAGCATACATAGCATATGATTGATTAATAGTAGTTATATTCTTACTATATACGACTTCTGAAGTACCTGTTTTACCGGCAGGTTTATATTTTAAATCCGTATAACCACGTCCGGTTCCATTATATAATACTTCTTTAAAACCTTCTTTGATTCGTAAAAAGTTAGAATTTACTTCGTTTAATAGTTTAGGTTCATAGGTATAGATAGTTTTATCTTTGTTTTTGACTTCTTTTAGGTAATGAAGAGCATAACGTTTACCTGAAGTAGCAACAGTATTAATATAATTAGAAAGTTCTAAAGGGGTATATGTATCATATTGACCAATACTTAAATTAAGAAGAAGATCTGGAGCAATAGTTTGACCTTTTATACCCGTTGATTCATTTTCTAAGTCAATACCAGTACTAGAACCTAATCCAAAAGAAGCAAAGACATCACGATAGATATTAAAGTGTTCTTCAGTTACATTAAGTTTCATATTATATTTATATGTATTACCAGTAAGTTTTATAGCAGTCATAAATTGATAGTAGTTACTAGAAGTTTTTAAAGCGGTTATATCATCAATAAGACCTAATCTTTTAAAAGAACATTTCATAGGTACTTGGTATAATTTAACACATGAGTCATTAATCTTTTTACCAATATCAATTAAGTCATTTTGATAACCGACTGTATGAGAAGCAGCTTTAATAACGGAACCAACAGTAAAAGATGAAGTAAGAATATTAGTGGTAACATCATAATAGTCATCTTTAATTTTATTGATTCCCGTACTCGCAATAATTTCACCAGTATAGGGATCACTTACAATAACATATGAAGTATTATAGTATTGAGTATGTTTATAGTTAGATGATTTAGCTAAGTATTTTTTTATTATTTCATTTATTTGTAGTTGTAGATCAATATCAATACTTAAGACTAAATCATTACCTTGTTTAGAAGAACTAATTAAAGTTAAAGTATTATCATCATTTACTAAGTACTTAGCTTTCTCCCCTTTTAGATATTCATCATATTCTTTTTCTAAATAACTTATACCAACTGTATCATTTAGAGAATAACCTAAATTTAAATAATAATCTTTATTTTCTTTCGTAATCGGACCAACTTTGCCATAGATATCATTTAAAGTATCATAGTGATAAATACGTTCTGTAGTATATTCACAAGTAAGACCATTAATATTTTTTTCATTAACTAAAGCACATACCTTATCAGAGACATTACTAGCAATAATTTTACTATCATAGTAATAACCATTATTAAGAAGATAATAAAGATAGATAGTTTGTTTTTCTTCTTTTGAATAATTTAAATATTCATCTAACCTACTTTTCTTTAAATTTTCAACTTCTAAGGTGGTAAGTTTACGTCTGGCATATAAATCTTGTTCTTCTTTAGTAAGTAGATTATCAGTATTATTATATTTTAAATAGTAATCTTTTTGTTCATCAAGCGAAGCTTCTTTGACATCATCTAAAATAGTTAGTAAAGTTTTAGCAACACTTAAAGTATCAATATTATCTAAGTTATGATAAACAATAGTATTTATACCTTTATTTTCTACTAAGACTTTACCATTACGATCTAGAATTCTGCCTCTTGGAGCATTAAGGCCATAAACAATTTTATTAGTGGCATTTAAATATTTTTCATAGTAATAATCATGTTTATAAAAAGCTAGATAGGAATAACGAATTATGATAATACTTATTAAGATAAAAATAAGTACATAATAAACTTTTTTCATAAAACTCACCTATTATTAGTATTAAAAATTACTTTTTTATCATACAATATTATAGGTGATTAGATGTTTGTTTTAGTTGAAAGATATATAAATAATTTAACTATAAATGATTTAAATAATTTAGCAATTACAAAAGAGATATATTTAAGTCCAGAAGAATTAGAATTTTCTTATGAATTTATTAAAAAGAATTGGCAGAATGTCTTATCTAATCATGGTGTTTTTGATGTAGATAAGTATAAAGATCATTATAGCGAAGAAAACTTTATAAAGATTAAAAAATTAATTAAAGAATATTCAATTAAATATAGTAATTATTTATAAAAAACTTAGAGTTCATATTTACTCTAAGTTTTTATTAGGTTAATAATTTGTCGACTTCTTTAGTAATAAGGTCTTCTACCTTATGTTTAAATTGATATGAATCATTATATCCTTCTAACATATTATGTTCAATTATTTGGTTATTTTGATCATATATAACATAATTAAAGTAACGGTTATAGTTACGATATGGGGTTACAGCATAAACTTTATAATTATTTATATAGCCTTCATAATAAAATAGATTATTATTTATATTTAAAGTAAAAATACTTTGTTCATCTTCTTTAAGATAAATATTTTTTTCTGTTTTTTTATAATTATTATTTTTTAATAAAGATAATAAATCTGAAGAAATGTTATTTTGAGGAATAGTTTTGGTATAGATTATTTTATTATTACTAGATGTTTTAGTTAATTTAAGTTTAAAGTCTTTAGAAACTAATTGATTATTAAAATCAGAATATTCTATTTTGATATATAAATAATTGTAATGAGGTAATAATTCTTTTAATAAATTTGAATCTTTTGTAGATAGATATTTATAATTTGGTTTATTTAATAGTTCGATTTTTTCTTCTTTATCTTGATAATAAATGCTTATGTTATATTGAGGTTCAACGGGATTGGCAATATTAGTTATAGCTCCTAAATTAAGAATTGATTCTTCTTTAGAAGTTATTAAATAACTGTCTTTTAAAATAAATTGTTCATCATTAAGACTTATTGTATAAATATTAAATTGATTATAATTACTTAAATAATAAGATATAAAATAGCTTAATAAAAGAATTAAGAAACCGATGATGATAAACAAGATTTTTAATTTATTTTGATATTGATAATTATTTTTATCTAATAATTTAATTTCTAATTCTTCTTCAATTTTTCTTAACATATCTAAATCAGGAAGATTTTTACCTGTTTCCCATTTACTAATGGCTTTATCACTTATATTTAATTTTTGCGCTAGTTCTTGTTGCGTTAAAGCTTTAGCTTTACGAGCTTCACTTATTAAGTGGCCAATATTTTCTTTATCAGTCATTAATTCACCTTCTTAATCTAAATGAATATTGGGATTATCTTGAGCAGATTCTTCCCATTCTTTATCAGTTGTTTCATTAAAGAAGCCTTCAGCATTACCATAAACTAAGATAGTTGCTTCATTTTTATAATCTAAGTTATGAAGGCAATCTTCATAAGTTAAAGTATGTTCCTTATTCTCAGTATTTTTTTTACAAGTTTCAGCTTTTTGTTCTTCTAAATGATAAAAGTCGGACATTAAATAGATATAATCTTTATATGCAATTTTTTTAGTTGATAACACATTTGTTACTTTACCATCTTTCTCTTCGACTTTAGTTGCAACTAAAAAATCAGTATTTTTACTAAAGTAGTCATAGAAATGAGTTATTACATAATTAAAATCGTTATAATGATAGTCGTTTAATTCATAAAACTGATTTGGATTTTCAATTATTTCATATATTTCATTTATAGTATAGGGACTTTCAGTAATTTTATTATTTTCATTCTTTTTATCTTGGATATCTATAATACATAAAGTTAAGATACTGCCTATTACAAGACCTATAACAAATATAATAATAGCAATAATAATATTTTTGATTTTTTCTTTTTTGGTTTTCAATCTTAGTTCCTCCTTTCATATTTTAAAATTAAATTAAAATATTTAATTTGGCAACCGATATTTACGAGAATTAAAATTCTACTTAAAAGAGAATCTTTTATTTAAGATTCTTTTTAATATTTTCGATACGAGCTAGTTCTTCTTTGATACCTTTTTCTTTACCGATATCTGATGGATGATAATATTTTTTATCTTTTAATTCATCTGGTAAACACTGCATGTTAGTTATTTTATTTTCGGTATTATGGGCATACTGGTAGTTAGCACCATAACCTAATTCACTATCTAGTTTAGTAACGGCATTGCGTAAATCTAATGGGACTTTAACATCAGCAGTACGTAAGGCGTCTTTTTTAACAGTTTCATATGCTGTGTATAAAGAATTTGATTTAGGTGAAACACTTAGGTAAACAACAGCTTGCGCAAGATTAACATTACATTCTGGCATGCCATTATAATGAGCCGCTTCATAAGCCGATGTGGCTTGGACTAAAGCACTAGGATTAGCAAGACCAATATCTTCAGAAGCAAAACGAATTAAACGACGAGCAACATATAAAGGATCTTCACCGGCTTCTAACATACGGGCTAAGTAATATAAAGCGGCATCAGGATCACTATTACGCATTGATTTATGTAAGGCCGAAATTAAGTTATAATGTTCTTCCCCTTTTTTATCATAAAGGAATGTTTTCTTATTAACCATTTTAGAAATTAAAGATTTAGTTATCTCTTTTTTATTAGCTTTAGTTGGGGTGATATTTATAATATTTTCTAAAGTATTTAAAGCGTTTCTAGCGTCCCCATTACTTAAAGTAGCAATAGCTGATAAGGCATCATCTTTAATACTTATTTTTATTTTGGAATTTTCATTTTCTTTATTTATCGCATTAGTTATAACTTTTTTTATATCTTCTTCAGATAAACTATTTAGAACATAGACTTTAGTTCTTGATAGTAAAGCGCTATTAACTTCAAATGATGGGTTTTCGGTCGTAGCTCCGATTAAGATAATGTCACCACTTTCAACATATGGTAAGAAAGCATCTTGTTGGGCTTTATTAAAACGATGAATTTCATCAACAAATAAAATGGTTCTTCTACCACTTGCTTTATTAAATTCGGCTTCGGTAATTATTTCTTTGATATCTTTAACACCAGCTGTTACAGCACTAAGTTGTTTAAAGACAGAATTAGTTTTATTAGCAATTATTTTAGCTAAAGTAGTTTTACCAACTCCTGGAGGGCCCCAAAAAATCATTGAAGTAACTAAGTCATTTTCAATCATTTCACGTAAGGGAGAATTAGGTCCTACTACTTCTTCTTGTCCAATAAAGTCATCTAAAGATTGTGGACGCATTTTTTCAGCTAAAGGTTTATAAACATCCATTTCTAATTCACTAAATAAGTTTTCCATAAATATCACCTTTGATTAATGTTATTATATCATAATACATTTGTTTGTTAATATATTAATTAAAAAAGAAGTAATTTCTTACTTCTTGTAATAAGCTCTAATTTTATTTCTAAAATCCGGATCAAATTCTTTGTTACGAATCATTTCGATTTCAAAGCGATATGGTGGATAGATTCTTTCTTTATCTTCATCATTCTCACCAATATATGGCGTTTCTAAGATTTTAGGAACATTAGCTAGTTTGTCATGATAAATTATTTTAATTAAATTATTAAAACCAATATTACCGATACCGATATTTTCATGACGGTCTTTATGAGAACCTAAAACATTTTTAGAATCATTAATATGAATACAACCTATTTTATCTAAACCTATTTTGGTATCAAATTCTTTTAAGAATGAATCAAAATCACTTATATCATAACCACCATCAAATAAATGGCAAGTATCTAAGCAGACACCAATTTGGTCTTGTTTATGAGTATTTTTAACAAGATATGCTATTTCATCTAAAGTACAACCACATTCACTACCCTTACCGGCCATGGTTTCAAGTAAGATTTTACATTTAGTAGTACCATCTAAAATAGTATTTAAAGCTTCAACAATGTTATTTAAACCTTCTTCTTTAGTGATATCAACGGCATTACCTGGATGCAAGACCATTTTAGTTATATGCATTTCATCACATCTTTTAAGTTCATTACGAATAAAGTTAATACTAAATTCATATTTGGATAGATCTTTTTTACTACCTAAATTAACAATATATGGGGCATGACATACGACATTATTAATATCGATATTATTTTCTTGCATAAGCGTTAAAGCTTCTTCGATATATTTATCTTCAATATCTTTTCTAATGGTATTAGTTGGAGCTCCAGTATAAAACATAAAGGTATTAGCATTATAACTTAAAGCTTCTTTTAGAGAACCTAAGATTTGATCCTTACCAAAAGAAACATGACTACCAATTATTAACATTTAAATCACCTAAATAAAATTATAACAAAAAAAGATAGATTATTCTATCTTTTCACTTATACATTTAGTAGCATATTCACTACCTGTTCCACCTTTATCAGAATTAGGACTAATAAATTTTTTACGAACAGTGCTAGCAAATTTTTCATTATTATATGTTGTAAGACCTTTGTTTATTTTTAATTCATCTAATTTACTAGATTCATAACCATCAATAACATATTCTTGATTAGTTAACCAAATACTATAGTACATTTTATCATTTTTATTTTCGATTACGACATAACCATCCCAGTTATCATATGTTTTAGTTGTAAAATCGTTATTAACTAGACCTTCTAAAGTAATACACATACCTTTACTTGTACCATCATTACTAGTAACAATATATTCGGTATTATTTAGATGAGAATAATAATTATAAGCGATTTTAGCATCTTCAATAATAGATGAAGCTTCGTTTTTTAAATTGATAGCTTTTTGATTTTTAGTAGCTAGAGAAACGATAGTAATACCACCAGTAACAAAGATAGCTACTAAAACAATCATACATAAAATTTCTAAACGTGAAAACGTTAATTTATCTTTATATTTATTCATATAATCACCTTATATTCTATAAATATTTTAATATAAAGATAGACAAATTACAACATTATTCTAAGGTACTAATGATACTGCTTACTACTTCCATATCGTTTATAAAGTTTGATACTTTATCAGTAAAACGAAGGTTATATTTTTCTTTAATTATTTTTTTGAATTCAGGATAAAAGTTGGGATTACGATTTAGATCTTTAATAAAGTAGGAATTTTCTTTTAAGTAATCGAGCATTTTATCTTTTTCTAAATTAACTAAAACTACTCTTTCCATTTTAATCACCAAAGAATTTAGATAGTGGCCTAGCAATATCTGGTTTGACATTATTGTTTATGTTTTCCGTAGTTTTAGTAGCTAGTTCACTAAAAATATCTAGAGCTTTTTGGGCATTTTCAATATGTTTTTGTAAGGAATCAGGATCAAATTTTTCCATATAATCAGATATTTTTTTAGTTGGTTTAGACGAGTTAGAATACTTACGCCAGATGTTTTCATCTTCTCCATATAAATCATATAGTTCATAGAATTTTTGCCATGTCATTTCATTATTAGAAACATATGTAGCAAGTTCAGGTTTGGTTTTAACAAATTCTTTAAATTGTTCTTTTGACATAAAAAATCACCTATTAAATTTTATGTTTAATAAGTGATTTGTTTGACTATAATTTGAAGTCATCAATGAAGTCATCTATCGTTAATTCTTCTGGTTCATCGAGTTTAGTTTGTTCTTCTTGAACAATTTCTTTTTCTTCTTTTGACGAAGCATTATTATCTGATAGTTCAAGTTTTCTTTCAACTACTTCAGCGACTTTAAAGGCATCTTCGATTGGTGTCTTACAAATAGTACTACCAGTTGAAGATAAATCCATGATTGGTAATTCAGAAGATTTTATTTCTTTAAATTCGCCATCAGTTTTGATACTTACTGTATCATGAATATTAACAGCTAAGGCATTAGTTATTTCATAGTTAGTTGATTTAACCTTTTTGATTAACATACTACCTTTTTTAGCACGACTCATTTCATCTAGTTCACTAATTTTTAGACGCTTTGAGGTACTCTTGTTAGTGAAGATAGCAATATATTCATCATAACTAGCTGGTGATAAGCAAGTGATTACTTCATCATCTTTAACGTTGATTCCTTTAACACCAGAGGCTTTAGCTCCAACAATTGGAATTTCATTAGAATCAATATTTATATAACGACCTGTCTTAGTAATATAAATTGCACGACCATTGTCTTGGCAGACTGATACTAATTCATCGCCATCTTTTAACTTCATCGCGTTAATTGGTTTAGTATAACGGCTGACAATTAGATCTTCTAAAGTGGTACGTTTAGTAATACCATTACGAGTAGTCATGATAACATTAGTCTTTTTATTATCTAAAATCATGGCTGATATAATATTTTCTTCAGCACCAATTTGAATTAAATTACTGATATGTTTACCTAGTTCTTTCCATTTAGTTTCAACTATTTCATGAACTGGAACATATAGATAATGACCTAAGTTAGTAAACATTAGTAAGGTATCAAGAGTTGTGGTACTATAAATACCCCTAACGAAATCGCCTGGTTTTAAAGTAGTCGGTTCAGTTGAAGCACTGACATATGATTTTAAAGGAATACGTTTAACGTAACCATCATTGGTTGCAACAACAATAACATTTTCTTTAGCTATCATATCCATAGCATCGATTTTTATTTCAACTACTTCATCGCGAATTTCAGTACGACGAGGATTAGCAAATTCTTTTTTAACTTCACTAATTTCAGCTTTCATTTGACGTCTTAAAATATTTTCATCGTTAAGAATTGAATTTAAGAATTCAATCATACGCTCTAAATCGCTTTTTTCACCTAATAATTGGTTAATATCAGTATTTGATAAACGATATAGTTGCATTGTAACGATAGCGGTTGCTTGTTCTTCAGTAAAATCATATTCTTTAACTAAGTTAACAATACAGTCAGCTTTATTTTTAGAAGCACGAATGGTTTTAATTACTTCATCTAAGATATCAACAGCTTTTAGTAAACCTTCAACAATATGTAAACGAGCTTTAGCATGCTCTAAATCAAAACGAGTACGTCTTAAGATAACATCTTTTTGATGAGCAATAAAAGCATCTAAAATTTCTAAAATACCAACTTGTTTTGGTCTTCTATTAACAATAGCAACCATGTTGAAGTTATAATTTATTTGTAATTCAGTATTTTTTAGTAAATAATTTAAAATTAATTCAGCATTGGCTTCTTTTTTTAGCTCGATGATTATTTTAGCCATGTGTTCTTTATCAGAAACATCAACAACATCAACGATACCATCGACTTTTTTATCTATTTTAATATCTTCGATTTTTTTACGTAATTGTTCTTTTAAAACATCATATGGTATTTCATGAATAATAATTTGATGAACACCACGTTCTTTAACTATTTCCGTTTTAGCTTTAACAACAACTTTGCCTCGACCAGTTGAATAAGCATCGATTAGGCCTTGTTTACCTTCAACGACACCACCAGTTGGAAAGTCTGGTCCTTTGATAATATTTAAAATAGTATCTAAACGACAATTAGGATTATCAATACGATGAATTGTGGCATCAATTACTTCACCTAAATTATGTGGTGGAATATTGGTAGCATAACCAGCAGAAATACCAGTTGAGCCATTAACTAATAGATTTGGGAAATTAGCTGGTAAAACAGTTGGTTCTAAATCTTCATCACTGTAGTTTAAAGTCATTTCAACAGCATTACGATTGATATCTTTAAGCATTATTTGGGCTAGTTTAGTAAGTCTTGTTTCGGTATAACGATAAGCAGCTGGGCCATCACCATCTATTGAACCATTATTACCATGGATATCAATAAATGGTTCACGCATTTTCCAGGCTTGAGACATATAAATCATCGCGCCATAAATACTTGAATCACCATGTGGGTGATATTTACCCATGACATCCCCTACGGCTTTAGCACATTTACGATATGGACGATCAAAGGTGTTTTTGTCTTCCCACATAGTATAAAGAATACGACGTTGAACTGGTTTTAAACCATCACGAACATCTGGTAAGGCACGATCTTGGATAATACTTTTAGAATATCTGCCAAAACGATCACCCATAATGTCTTCTAAGGTATAATCATAGATTTTTTCAATGATTGTTTTTTCTTCTTTAGCTTTTGCCATCTTTGATTACCTCCTAAAATC
Organism: uncultured Bacilli bacterium; assembly: GCA_947625425.1. The sequence continues at coordinate 34,897 of CANQOH010000002.1, read as the reverse complement.
ATCTTCTAATGTGAAATCGACATTTTCATTTATCCATTCTTTACGTGGTTCTACTTTATCCCCCATTAGAACAGATACTCTTTTTTCAGCTAGAGCAGCATCTGTAATACTTACTTTAATTAAACTTCTAGTAGCTGGATTCATAGTTGTTTCATATAATTCATCAGCATCCATTTCACCTAGACCTTTAAATCTTTGAACTTTGAATGCTTGTTTAACAGTTTTTTTCTTTTCTTCTAATTCTTCATCAGTAGCAACATATTCTTTATATTTACCATAATCTAAGGCATATAAAGGTGGATTAGCAATATATAACATACCAGCTTCAATTAATGGACGCATAAAACGATAGAAGAAAGTTAATAAAAGAATTTGAATATGTGCACCATCATCATCGGCATCGGTCATAATAATTACTTTACCATAGTTAGATTCAGCTGGATCAAAGTCATTACCAATACCAGCACCAATCGCATAAGTTAAAGTATTTAATTCTTCATTACTATGAATATCGTTACTTGAAGCTTTTTCGCAGTTTAAAACTTTACCTCTTAAAGGAAGGATAGCTTGAGTTTCACGATTACGACCTGTTTTAGCTGAGCCACCGGCAGAATCTCCTTCGACTAAGAATAGTTCAGAAATAGCAGGATTTTTACCAGTTGCTTTAGCTAACTTACCACTTAGTATTTTATCTTTCTTTTCTTTGCCTTTTCCTTGGCGAGCGGCTTCACGTGCTTTACGAGCAGCTTCACGAGCCACTTTACTACGGGAAGCTTTTTCGACAATTGTAACAGCTATTTCACGATTCTCTTCTAAGAAGAATTTCATATTTTCATAAGTTATTTGTTCAGTTACAGTACGAGCTTCTGGTGTACCTAGTTTACCTTTAGTTTGACCTTCAAATTGTAATAAGTTTTCAGGTATTTTAAGATTGATTACGGCACTTAATCCTTCTCTGACATCTGATCCTTCAAACGAAGCGTCTTTACCTTTTAAAATGTTATTTTCTTTGGCATAATCATTAAAGGCTTTAGTAATACCAGATTTAAAACCAGTTTCATGTGAACCACCATCACTAGTTTTAACATTGTTAACGAAACTTAAGATATTTTCGTTATAACCTTCTTGATATTGAAGAGCAATATCTACTTCAATACCTTGTTTAATACCATTAAAGTTAATAACTTTATGAAGAGTTGTTTTACCTTCATTTATATATTCAACAAAATTAATTAAGCCTTGTTCATAGTGATATTTAACATTACGATTATCTTCTTCATCTTCGACTTCAATCGTTATACCAGATAGTAAGAAAGCACTTTCTTGCATTCTTTCTGTAATAGTTGTAAATGAGAAGCTTGTTGATTTAAAGATTTCAGGATCTGGTAAGAATGTTACAGTTGTTCCTGTACGATTAGTCGTACCAATCTTCTTTAGTGGTTCTTTAACATGACCACCGTTTTCAAAAGTAATGCTATGAATTGCACCATCACGATAGATGACAACATTCATCCATTTAGATAAAGCATTAACAACAGAGGCACCTACTCCATGTAAGCCACCTGATACTTTATAACTGCCCTCTTCAAATTTACCACCAGCATGTAAGATAGTATATATAACTTCAGGAGTTGTTCTTCCACTTTCATGCATACCGGTAGGAACACCACGGCCATGGTCTTCAATCGTAATTGAGCCATTTTTATTCAATGTTATCTTGATGTAATCACCATAACCATTAATACTTTCATCAATAGCATTATCAACAATTTCCCATACTAAATGATGAAGTCCTCTCTTATCAGTAGAACCAATATACATACCAGGTCTTTTACGAACGGCATCAAGTCCTTCTAAGATTTTTATGGCAGATGCATCATATTCTTTATTTTTTACTGTTGTCATTTAATTCACCATAGTTAGTATAACATAAAAGGCAAGCAAAAAAAAAGAGTTTTGACAGTTTAAAATGTCAAATAACTCCCATATTTTCGGACTTTTTTAGAACCCATCATCATCTATAAAATGTAATTTATTATCATCTGTTTTTTCTTCAATATCTTCTTTTTTAGGTTTAAATATTTCTTTTTTATCAACATCATGAGTTACAGTAATTTCATCTTCATCACTAATAGGTGTTAAAACAGCTGTATCTTCAATAACATTGATATCTAAGATTTTAACGGGTTTTGTAGCTTCACTTAAGGAATTATGAGTAGTTGTTCTTACTTCAACATCATTTTCTTTCTTGATTTCTTCTTCAAAACTCTTTTTAAAATCTTCAAGATTCTTAGTTAAGACAGGTGTTTCAAAAGTAACATCTTCTTTAATTTGCTTACTTTCTTCCTCTTTAGCAAAAGTAATATCTTTAACTTCCTCTTCTTTTGGTTTCTTAGGTTTTTTAGATGCTGCAGCATCTTTAAGACCTAATATTAAAACAATAACAAATAGTATAACTAAGACCACAATAGCGATAATTAAGATTGTTGCAAAATGGTCATTTTCATATAATTTATCCATAAAACTAAGTAAATTCATTAGTTAGTCACCTCTTATTATTCTATATATTATAGAATACCATAAATTGATATGTTTTGACAATAATTTCCGATAAAAAATAACAACTTATTTTAGTTGTTATTTGTATCTATTCATTTGTTGCATTATTTGTCTTACTTGTTTTTGACTAGGTTTTCTTCCCATTCCACTCATCATAGCTTCAATCATTTTTTCATTGATTGGAGGATTTTGTTCAATTTGTTTTTTAAAGAAATATCTGGCAACAAAGAAACCAATTACTAAACCAATAATAAGACCTATTCCGACTTGTAATATATCTGCAAGCATTATAACACGCTCCTTTGTATGTTTATTTTACTAAATATTTATAACTTTAACAAGACTTATTATATTTCTTCAAGCCAAAAGTAATCTTTGTTAGTAAAGTCACAAACAAATAAATTATCTTTTTTAGAGAGAGTTTTTAGGAATGTAGGAATTTCTTTAGTTGATTTAAGATAAAGATATGATTTATTAATTATTAGTTTAGTTTTTTCTTTCGTAAAATAATCATATATCATATGAGTATAGTTTATCTTACTATAGTTATCTTTGTTTTTATAATATTTATAAATGTTATTATCGAGTTTTTCTTTATTAAAGTAATCTCTTATTTGACTAAAGAAATTATAAGCAATAGTTATTTGATCACTATTTAAATAGTAAATGTTTTCTAGTACTTTATATAAATTATATGGTGAAGATTTAGTTAAGTTTGAATAGGGTTCTTTGATTTTAAAAACATAATATGTACGCATAATAAATCACCAATAAGAAGATAACTCTCATTGGTGATTATTTTTTGTCGAAATTAATTATTTTTGATATTTTCTTCAATTTTTTTCATTATAGAATCGTAATCGAAGCCGACTTTTTTTAGAACATCAGCTTTTTTACCGCTATAACCAAAGGTATCAATTCCTATTGCGCAATTACGGGAAGCAAAACGATACCAAGGTAATGTAGCACTAGCTTCAACAGTAAAGACTTTAGCAGTTGGTGGAATAATAGAATCTTGATATTCTTTATTTTGAGCTAAGAATAGTTCAACTGATGGCATTGATACTAATCGAGTATCGATACCTTTACTTCTTAATTCTTCACTTATTAAGTAGGTAGTTGTTAAATCAATACCAGTACTTATTAAGACAGCATCTAATCTTTGTGTTTCTTTACGAATTATATAAGCACCTTTTTTAACTGATTCACCATTTGTACCATCTAAGATATGAGCTTCATCTTTAGATAAAACGATAGCAACTGGTTTTTTATTTTCTAAGATATAATCCCAACAACCGATTACTTCATTGATATCAGCGGGACGGAAGACAGTTAAATTAGGAGTTGTTCTTAGCATAGCTAATTGTTCAATTGGTTCATGAGTTGGTCCATCTTGACCTATACTAACTGAATCATGAGTAAATATATAAGTTACTGGTAGATTCATTAAAGCGCTCATACGAATTGCTGGTTTTAAATAATCAGCAAAAACTAAGAAGGTTGAACCAAAAACACGAAGACCAGATAAAGCCATACCATTTAAGATACCACCCATAGCATGCTCACGGACACCGAAATTAAGGTTACGACCCATTGGATCTTTCTTACTAAAATCGACTTCTTTTAATAAACCAGTATGGCAGGAAGTTGATAAGTCAGCACTACCACCTAAGAATAACTTATTACGATCACTAATAATATTCATCATTTTTGAATTTGATTCACGTAGTTCTTCACTATAGTTATTTTGAATTTTAAAGTTAGCACTACTAAATGGAATGTTTACTTCACCAGTTTCAATAAAGTCTAATAATTTTTTTAAGTTTTCATTAGGATTACTATTTTTGATATTGGTAAAATATTGTTGCCAATTACGATAATTATGTTCAGTACGATTTTTAATGCTTTCGCGAACATATTTAACGGCATTTTCAGTTATTTCCATTGTATTAGTAGGAATATTATATTTTTTACGAATATTAATCATATCATCTTTATTTAAAGGTTTACCATGAACAAGGTTTTTACCTTCGTAATAAGAGCCACGACCAATAACTGTTTTGATTTCAATTAAAGTTGGTTTTTTATTTATTTTTGCACGAGTTAAAGCTTTATTTATTTCACGTAAATCATTACCTTCTGGAACAAAGTCAACTTCCCAACCTAAGGTAATAAATTTTTGAATGATGTTTTCACTACTTTCTCTTTTTAAATCACCATCTAAAGTAATATCATTAGAATCATATAAAACAATTAAGTTATCAAGACCGAGATGACCAGCAATGGAAGCGGCTTCATTAGCGATACCTTCCATTAAATCGCCATCACCTACTAGAGCATAAACATAATAATTTATAAGTTTTTGTTTAGGTAATTCTTCTTCTAATAAACTAGCTAGATATTTTTCAGTAATAGCCATTCCGACCGCATTGGCAAAACCTTGACCTAATGGTCCAGTTGAAGTTTCAACACCTGGAGTTACACCATATTCAGGATGACCTGGAGTTTTAGAATCAATTTGACGGAAATCAACTAAGTCATCAATAGAGATATCATAACCAGCCATAAATAACATGGCATATAGTAAGGCAGATCCATGGCCAGCGCTCATAACAAAGCGGTCACGATTAGGCCATTTAGGATCAGCGGGATGAATATTTAAATTATCGACATAAGTCGCAAACATAATTGGAGCGGCTCCTAAACAAATACCAGGATGGCCACTCTTGGCATATGAGATCATATCTATACTTAGAATTCTTAAGCTATTTAACGAATGAGTTGCATCAGGGTTCATAACATCACTCTCCTATTCTTAATTATACCAATTTTTTATTATTAGTAAATAATAAAAGAAGTAATTTCTTACTTCTCTTTTAAACATTTCGTAGCGACTTCATAAAGTTTAGCCATAGCTTTATCATTGGTATTAGTAGCCATATTTTTTTGCATTTCAGATATTATTTTAGGATTATCAGAGATGTGTTGCATATATCTATTAAACATAAATGATGTTCTAAAGCGTTTACCATAACCATGTTTTTCAAAATATTTAATATTACCTATTTCTTGACCACCACTACAATTTATCATTATAACTGGTTTTTTAAAGTATAAACTTTCAGTAGTTTGAGCACCACCTGGTTTAGAAACAACAAAATCACATATTTGAAGTAGTTCGGGAACATTATTAACAAAACCTAAAGTTTTCATATTTTTAACATCATATTCTTTAATCCAATTATCTACTTTTTCTTTAGCTGCTTGGTTTTTACCAGCAACATAAATAAAATCAATATTTAAATTACTTTTGATTATTTTACGAATATATGGTAAGGAATGAGTTCCACCATTACCGCCGCCACCAAAGAATAAACAGATTGGTCTTGAGCCATCAAAGCCATATCTTTCAGTAGCTTTTATTACATCAAAATCAACACTTGTAGTCGGGTGAATAGGAATACCATAAGGTTTAATAATGCTTCTTTTAACACCTTTTTTAACTAAGTAGTTTACTTCATCTTTATCACCAACAAAGATAGCTTGTTCTGTTTTATAGCCTCTTAACCATAGAGTATGAGCTTCATAATCAGTAACAACGGTTATTAACTTAGAATTAATTACACCTTTACGATTATAATATTCAATTAAACTACTACCAAAGAAGTGCGTTGAAATAGTCATATCAGGATTAAAATCACTAATAATTTTTTTCATTCTTTTATTTTTAAATAAACTCATACTAGTGTGATTAGCAATAGCTGCACTAATTTTAGTATCAAATAAATCATATATAAAAGACCAACCAATAGGAAATTTTAATAAAAAGAAATCTGTTACTTTTTGACTTATACTTCCTAAGATAGGAGTTGAATATTTTAATATATCTATGGCAAGAATTTCAAGTTCAGGATCTTGCTTTTTAAAATAACTTTGAATGTATTCAGCAATAGCACGATGGCCATTACCATACATTGCATAAGTTAGTAGTATTCTTTTTTTCATATATTTAACCTCTTATGTTGATTATACAATATATTAATTTTTTTTAAAATAGAAAAAATATCAGTTGCCTGATATTAATTCTGTAATGAAGCAATATTTTGATTGTTATTGATAACCTCCATTCGGGCATCCATAGCAACAACACCTAGTATGATAACTAGATAAAGAAGGATAATTCCTGCCACATTCTTTATTGTTTCACTATTTTTCATTTACCTCACTCCTTTTACCATCTCTATCATATTACATACACTTGTTCGTGTCAATATAAAAAATAAACATTTGTTTGCATTTTGACAATTTAATTTGACAAGTAAATAAAGATGAGGTTTGAGGAGTGTTAATTAACTAACAAAAACATTTGTTTGACTTATCTACTCGATTATGATATGATTATGTTGGAGGTAAGATATGGAAAAGAATATTACAAAAAGACAAGAAGATGTTCTTAACTATATTAAAAAATACGTTGTTGATCATGGATATCCACCTTCAACAAGAGAAATCGGTTCAGCTCTTGGATTATCTTCCCCTGCTACGGTTCATTCTCACTTAAAAAAACTTGAAGATGCTGGATGTATTCGTAAAGCTAATTCAAAATTTAGAACAATTGAAATAGTTGGGGAAAATGAATATGCGAAGAAGCATGAAGATTTAGTTAAAGTTCCTTTACTTGGTAAGGTGGCTTGTGGTAATCCAATTGAAGCTATTGAAAACCCAGATGAATGGTTTACTTTACCGGCTAGTTTAATTCCGGCTAAAGAAACAATTTTTACTTTAGAGGCTAATGGTGAATCAATGATTAACAAAGGAATTTATGATGGAGATATAGTTATAGTTCAAAAGCAAAATGTTGCACGTAATGGTGAAATAGTTGTGGCAATGACTCCTGATGGTGATGTAACATTAAAGACTTTTTATAAAGAAAAAGATCATATTAGATTGCAACCTGAAAATGATACAATGAGTCCTATTATTTTAGAAAATTGTACTATTTTAGGTAAAGCCATTGGTTTATATCGTAGTTTATAGAAGAAGCAAAAAGATTCAATCAAACTGATTGAATCTTTTATTATTTTAAAAATATTAAGTAACTTAGAGCTAGAACATAGATTAGTAAACAGATAAAGCCATTAACTCTTTCAAAGGTTTTAGATTTACCATCTATACCTAAACCCATAGTAATAAGAATACCACCTACTAAACCACCAACATGGCAGAAGTTATCGACCCCACTAATCATACAACCGATAAGTAAGTTAATAACAATGACAGGAATTATCTGACGACGTAGGGCATCACCTAAATAAGTACGATAGTGATAACCGAAATATAGTAAAGCACCAGCTAGACCAAAGATAGCTCCAGAAGCACCAACAGCAATTATATTAGTGTCCATCGTTGCAGCAGATAATAAACTACCACATAAACCACTTACAATATAAATAATAATGAATTTAGTTTTACCCAAGAAAGTTTCAATTTGACGACCTAAAATGTTTAAAGAATACATATTAAGTAATAAATGAACAAATGAAACATGTAAGAACATTGAAGTAAACAAACGCCATACTTCACCATTTTGAACTAAAACAATATTATTACCGCCTAAAGTACTTAAGACATTGGCAATATAACTATTGTTATTACCAAACATAAATTCATTGCCGCCCTTAAGCCAAGTGATAATAAACATTAAGATGCAGATAGCAATAAGAGCATAAGTAATAACAATTTTTTTAGGGCGGAAAGTTCTTTCATATAACATATTATCCTTCTCGGTTTTTTGATTTATATCTTTAGTTACATTCAAAATTAATTCAACTCCATTAGTATCTTTAAGAAGTTTTTCATTGATATTAGGAAATGCTTCTAAAATTCCTTCATTAGTTATATTTAAGTTATTACCATCTAGAGAAACTGGTTTAATATGTTTAGTTTCTTCTAGTTTTAAATCTTCATTAACATCTAGTAAAATATTTAAAGTATTAACGTTAAAAGAAAAAGTTTTCTTTTTTATTTGTTTAACAATACTTTCGATTTTATAATTGTCATATTCTAATTGTTCTTTATTAAAAATATTATTAGAATTTATACGAACGATACGATATGGTCCTTCAGAGTTTTCTAACCATATTTCATCTTTAACACCATTAACGACAATAGGATTATAATTTCCTTCAGTTATAAAATAATGAACTAATTTCATGATAACTTCATCTTTTGTGTTCATTACAATTGTACTCATAAAATTCCTCCTATCTATAATTTTATTATAATTTTAGCTCTTCGTAAAGCTTAATCAATATCATAGCTGTTAAGTAAGTTATTTGCAAGATATTTTCATTCATAGTTTATTATTTTTTTAATAAGATTAACTATGAGGTGAAATAATGATTTATATCTTAGTTATTTTATATGTTGTAGTATTGCTTTTATTGTCATTTTTATTTTGTCATATTATTTATGAGAAAAAGATGAAGAATGATTTGTTCTTTTTTGTAATATCTAATTTTATTTTATCTTTTTCTTTTTTAGTTTTTTTCTTTTATTATAAAGATTATTTATTTAGTTTAGTTAATATATTTTTTCTACTTGTTAATACAATCTTTTTAAGTTTTGAAATAAGAATGACTTATGATAAATATAAATTATTTTCAATGCCTTATTTAATATATATAGTCTTTATTTTTTATCTTATTTTTGATTTGTTTCTAATGAATCTATAAAGTTTTGAAAATATGTAGGTAATGGGCATTCAAAATGGAGATGTTCTTTAGTTATGGGATGAATAAAATCAATTTTGGCAGAATGTAAGAATTGACCAAATTCAGTAGCTGGTTTGTTATTATATACGGGATCATTATAGATTGGATAACCAATATATTGCATGTGAACTCTTATTTGATGAGTACGACCGGTTTTTAAAACTAAACTAACTAAGGTATAACCTTTATACCTTTTTAATACTTTCATATAGGTAATGGCTGGTTTGGAATTTTCGGCAATAACAGTCATTTTTTTACGGTCTTTAGGATCACGACCAATTGGCGCATCAATGGTGGCGGAATCATGTGGAAATTCACCACATATTAAAGCAATATATTCTCTTTTAATATTTTCATGCTCTTTAAAATAATCAGTTAAAATAGCATGAGTTTTATTATTCTTAGCAACAACTAATAAACCAGAGGTATCTTTATCAATACGATGAACAATACCTGGTCTTTCTTCCCCATTAAGGTCACTTAAACTATCAGTATAATACATTAGACCATTTACTAAAGTATTATTATAGTTACCACTTCCAGGATGAACTACTAAACCACTTGGTTTATTAATAATCATTAAGTCATCATCTTCATATACAATATCAAGTTTCATCTCAGTTGGCGTGATATCAACTTCTTTTATGTAATTATCTGGAATAATAATTTCATCATTTTCTTTAACTTTATAAGAAGCTTTTTCGAACTTATTATTAACTAAAATATCTTTTGTATCTAACATTTTAGCAATTAAAGAACGAGTATAATCGGTTTTACTTACTAGATACTTGTCTAGTCTTTCGTTTGCTTCTTCCTTTAGAACTGTTATCTTCATTTACATCTTCCCCTTTAAAGACAGCATATATTAATAAAATAATACCTATTACAATAGCAATATCAGCGACATTAAATACTGGATAATCGTATTTAAATAGATAAAAATCTAAAAAATCTCTTACATAACCAAAAATAATACGATCAATTAAATTACCAGCTAAACCACCAATTAGAAAGCCAAAAGCTAAATCATTGCGATTATTCTTTTTAAAACAAAAAATAAAATGATAAATTAAAATAATGGCTAATAAAGTACCAATAATAATTATAGCTTTAGAATTTTTTAGAATACCCCAAGCCGCACCATAATTATGACATAAAGTCAAATAAAAAAAATGTGGTATTACTTGAAAACTAGTATTTAATTTTAACCATATTGAAGCCATTATTTTGGTTAGTTGATCTAGTGCTAAAATGATTGTTGCAGTAATTAAGATTTTCTTATTCATTTTGGCCACCTCTTTAGCATTATATCATAAATTAACTAAAATTACATCTTCACCAATCTTGGATATATTATCAAATGAAACCTTAGTGTCTTCAGTTGAAACAATAAATTTACGAAATGTTTTTTTCTCTTCAATAATAAGATTTATAATACGACCTTGACTATTTATTTCGGCATCAACAATACGACCTATTTTACGACCATCTTTAACGCTTATAATATCTTTACTTTGTAAATCAGATAAAAACATATAACCACCTTATTAATTATATGTTTCTTTTTATTTCACTAGTCTTTTTATATTTTCTAATGCCGTTTTTTCTATACGTGATACTTGGGCTTGAGAGATATGAAGTTCTTCACTGAGTTCAGTTTGGGTTTTACCGATAATATACCTACTATAAATTATCTTGCGTTCACGATCTTTTAATTTACTTAGTGCTTTTCTAAGTAATAATAGTGTTTCACGATCATATTCTGGTTTGGGATTAGATAATTGATCTAAAAGATAGATAGTATCACCACCATCATTATAGATTGGGGTATGAATACTTATTGGTTCTTTTAAACTAGTTAGGGCATAAGAAATAAAGTATTCTTCAATACCTAGTTCTTTAGCAATTTCACTATTAGTTGGTTCTGTACCATAGGTATTATAGTATTTTTCTTTATAAGCTAAGATTTTATAAGCGATATCTTTAGTACTACGACTTACTCTAATAGGAGTTTCATCACGGAAAGCTCTTAAGATTTCACCTTTGATTAAGAAGACAGCATAAGTACTAAAACAGACATTTAAACTTAAATCAAAGTTATCAATGGCTTTAATTAAACCAATACACCCTATTTGAAACATATCATTGATATTATTAGCATTAGTTTTAAAACGTTTTAAAATACTTAGGACAAGTTTTAAATTACCTTCGACTAATTTATCTTTAGCTTCTTTACTACCATTTTTCATTTCAATAAATAAACGAGTCATTTCATCATTACTTAAAGTTTTTAAAGTACCAGTATTTATACCTGGTATTTCAACTTTTTTATTATACATATAAAAACTCCTTTCAACCTTATATAGGTTAAAAAGGAGTTATTTTATTCATCATATTATTTTAGATATTAATTTTATTTATGGGAATATTAAGTCTTTGAGATATTTCTTCTTTAGACATACCACTTGATATTAGTTTAATTATGATATTTTTTTGTCCTTCTTTGCGACCTTCTTTGCGACCTTCTTTGATCCCTTTTTTAAGACCTTCTTTATGAGCATCACGTGCTACTTCTTTATGTAAAGCATCTAAATATGCTCCATAATCATATGTTGGAACATCTTTATCGATTATAATTCTTGATAATTTTTCCATAACTTTCCTCCTACTTTCATCATTACTTACATATTTTGACATTTCTTCAAAACTTTTAGCTTCAAACATAGCAAAATCCTTATATATTTCATTGTCTTTAGTATAACATAGTTTTTTAAATACTGGTAAATAAATATTAATGATTTCTATATCTTTAATAGTATCTCTTTTCTTTTTATCATATAATTTATATCGTGATATAGGATAATTATGATCTTTATGATAAAAACCATTAAAATTGATTTGAATTATTCTGATATTTTTATCATAAATCATTTCACTATTCTTTTTGTACATCTCACCAGCAATCTTATATAAATAACTATTATTTTTATTATGGGTTGTTTTCTTATTAATAGGATTTAATTCGATATTTATCTTAATAGGGTTTTTTGGTGACTCAAGTAAAATATCTACTCTGCTTGAAATACTTTCAATATTATTTATGGGTAATTCATTCATTGTTAAGTTATAGCTACTAGTATCTAACCCTACTATATACTGTAATAATCTATTCCAATATCTTTTAATTAATTCATCCTCACTTTGCCATACCGTTTTAAAGACAATATCTTGCATAAGGGAGATAAATTTTATTTTATTATTGTTCATACTTTCTCCTTCTACCCTATATATTATTGATAGAAGTTTTATTTCCTTTTTAAAGGTTAAAAAAATTCCTAAAACTTTAGGAATTTATAAACTATTCATATTTATTTTCGTAGAATTCTTCAAAGATATCTAAGAGATATTCTTTACGAGCAATAGCATTTTTCCAATCTTCAGGAATTAATTCATCGCCATAGATGATACCGGATAAGCCACCAGTTAAAGCGCCAATCGTATCAGTATCACTTCCTAAGTTAACAGCACCAATAATAGCTTCTTTAAAGTTTTCACTTTGTAAAGTAACCCAAATAGCACTTTCTAAGGAATCAACAACATAACCACTAGACGAAATATCATTAATAGTTAACTTAGAGATATCTTCGGTTAGTAATCTCTTATAAGCATTTCTGGTTTCTTCACTAAACATCGTATAATCAACACTTTTAATCATACTATAAGCCGAATATTTATCTTTACCATTTAAGATAAACATAGCATAACGAACATAGATATAACAACCCATAATACTTATTTCATGCGCATGAGTTAGTGATGAAACATCACGAACAAGTTCTAGTATTTCATAGTCTTTTAATCTTTTTTCCGTTGCATAATATGCAAGTGGTAAGATACGCATTAATGAACCATTACCATTAGAATTAATATCTTTTAAACCACAAGTATATGGATCATGATTTTCTTCAAAGTTATTAATAGCTTTAGAACAAGTATTACCGATATCAAAGACTTCACCTAAAGCGGTATAAGTCGCATGATTTTTCCAAGCAACGAATTTTAATGCAATATCATTTAAATCAATAGTCTGTTTAGAATTAATAGAATCAATGGTAGCAATCATCATTGAAGTATCATCAGACCATGTACCGGCTGGTAGATTATAAGTACCATAGCCTGTCATTTTAGTAACAGGATTCTTAAGAAGGTCACGACGAGAGACAAATTCCACTGGTACACCAAAAGCATCACCAATAACAAAGCCCATTAAACCGCCAAGATATTTTGACTTCATAATCTCACCCACCTACATATATTTTATCAAAACAATATTATAAAGTCCATTATTATAATTTCAATTTTGAAGATTTGAAAACAGATTAAAGTTTTTATAATACCCGTATAAAAGAATTTTATTTGAGCAATCTATATAATAAAAATAATTATGAAACCGAGGTGAGTTTTTTTGATTAGTAAAGATATTTTAGCTATTAATTTAAAATATTATCGTTATATGTCTAAACTTTCTCAAGAAAAATTCGCCGAAGCATTAGATACAAGTCTTATATATGAAAATCAACTAGAAAAAAGAAGAAGAAATCCTTCCTTAGAAATGCTTGATAAGCTTGCTGAAGGAATATCTAAGTTACTTAAAATTCGCGTTACTCCAGCTGATTTAATAAAATATGATGAAAAAAAAATTATCAAACACAAAAGAATAGATGAAAAACTTATTAATGGTGATTAAAAAGCTAGATTTTTCTAGCTTTTTTAGTTATACATTTTTTTATTTAAATCTAAACCTTGTAATTGAAGAGCGATAATAAGACTTTTAATTTCTGAATCATTGAATTCTTTTTCTTTAAGTTCTTTACGTTTTAAAATCCATAAATCTTTGAGAGTATTAATATTTTTACTTTTTAATTTTTGGATTAGTTCTTCAGATAAGTTTAATTTTGTTATTTGTTCATCAATATTTAACATATTAATTAAGCTCCTTTTCTTGTTTAGAAATAAAATCAATGACATATTCTTTGCATTCTTCATAAGACATGTTAAGAGCTATTCCTAAAGTAGTATATAAATATTTTTCCGCCAAATTAAAGTAATTATTATCTTTATCAGCAATCTTTTTACCACTATTTAATCTTTTTTGATTACGAAGATAAGTTGTTTTAATTATTTTGGCTAAATCTAAAGGGTTATGAGTACTTAATAATTCTTTATAGGCATTTTCTAACGATTTTTCATCAAGATCTAAACATTCAACATCTTTAATGGATTTAATAATATCTAAAGCTTGGTCTTTAGTTAAAATAGCTTGGATATCTTTTGAATCAACAGGAACATTAATAGTTAATGATTCATCATTTACGGGAGTTAAGACATAATAATCACGATCTTGATAATAATGAGGTTTTATATCTTTAATAAGACATACTTCTCTTTTATATAAAAGATAATCATTTATTTTATACATATAAACACCCACCCTTGCCTAAAAAGACGAGTAGCTCAACTGGACTTACGCCTAAGCTACTCGTTGTATTTATATTATAACATTTTTTATTATTTTTAGTAAGCTTTTTATTCAAAGGCAACTAAAAATTTCTCATCTATTTTAGAAGCATCAAAACGATAATGACCGGTGATTTTATAATTAGCAATAACGTCTTCTTCCCTATTTATTTGACCACCATTATGAATGATATAAGTATAACCTTTGTCATTACGACGATCAGAAACCATACCAACATGATTATTATTTAGAAAAACAATATCACCTGGTTGCCACTCTTCAATCTTTTTATAATCTTTAGTTAAACTGATAGCATACTTTGAAAAGAAAACACGTAAATTATTTACTCTTCTAAAGTCAATATTTTTATCACGATATTCGATATCCGGATAATCAGTAGGATTATTCTTTATATCATTATCAACCATATCACGAAGACTATAACCGGCATTTTTAAAAGCACGCCAGATAACATCGGTACAAACACCTTCACTATCGGGAGGATAAGAATCAGCATAGTATTTACTAACATATGTTGGGTGATTTTCAGCATCTTTACGAGCACCTAATAAAAAGTCAGAATAATCATCAATATCGTCATCATCAAAATCAACACTACTATAAATAGTTTTAATATCAAAGTCTTTAGCTTGATAATATTTTTTAGGAACTAAATTAAACTTATTCATAAAGAAAATAGTTACAATCGTAAAGATTAAAATAGCACATATTATTAGAAAATTACGTAACACATTTTTCTTAAGACAGTTAGATAAATTTTGCAATAAAATCACTCTTTTCATAATTAATTATACAAAATTAATATGACCTTTTAAAGATGTTTTGCATTCTTCTTAGCAAGTATTGGTTTTAAATCAATGATTACTGGTGGTGGTAAAAGAGTACTAAGTTCGGTAGCGATGTTTTGGTAATTTAAACCACTTTTATTAATTTTAGCTTGATATTCTAGGATATAGATAAATTCTTTTAAACTAATACTTTGACATTTATTTAATAGACAATAAGCTATTGTTAATCTTAAGATCTTATTAATTTCTTCATACAATTCATCTAATGATGTTTCATCTTGTATTTCACTACTAAATAAAGAATAGATCCTTTCCCACTCAGAATCACTAATAGTAAGAGGCGGAAGATCATATACTCCATTTAATACATTATATTCAAATGTTAGGCGATTCTTGACATCATCGATATTAAAAAATACATATGATGGAATTGAAGCTTCATTATCCTTGAGTTCAAATGGATGATTTTTTATTTCTTCTTTCATAAAATCTTTGCTTGTATAAAAGCGTGTATCAGGATGATATGGATTATGAGGATGAATTTTAATAAGATTTGGATCATGAGCGATTAAGTAATCACGATGTTCTTTAATGGCATTTTTTATTAGACTCACAATAGCACAACCACCAACATAGGTAGCACCTAGAGCTAAGAAATCAGGATTTTCAGTAAGTATACTTACTAAAGCAGTAATAGTAAAAGGTGCAATAGTAATAAGTGTTTTATGTTTGATATCATGTTTAATCGATGCTACTTCACTATTAGCACTACAAATAACGTTTTCAACTTGTAATAAAAAAATTTCATCAGATAAACTTTTTACTTGACCATTATGGATTTTCATACTAATCACCTCTTCGATTAAAATAATTTAACATAAACAAAAAGAATTAGCAAATTAATCAGCTAATTCTTGATTTCTGCGACGAATTATAAAGTAATAAACTAAACCGGAGATAACTAAACCAGTTACTTCTAAAGTTAACATTGGCGGAAAATGTTTAAGCCATGGATATAGGACAATAACATTATCAGGAATCTTAGTAGAAAAAATATAATTTGTATGAAACTTTAGATTAAAAGGATACATAGCTAACATAAGGAAGTTAGTAAAAATAAAAGTTATGATAAAGTTTTTAAATTCAACATGATAATTTAGGGCATAATAGGAATATAAACTAATACAGATGAAGAAATGATGAGATATAACATATTGCCAGAAATTAAAGTTATCAATAGTTGAAACTAAGTTAGGCCATAAAATAGCGGGGATTGGGCCGATAAATGATAAAAAGATTGTAGTTTTTAAAATACTTTGTTTATTAAAAAGAATAGCAAAGATAAATAGATAATTAGCAATAAAGCAGAGATGAAGTGGTAAATGTTCATTAAAGTCAAAACTACCAAAGTATAAATTACCAAAAGTAAAAATAATCATATTAATTAATAAAATAACAGCACTTATTTTTAAAATTAGTTTATTTTTTTCTTTAGGAATTTTAGATATCTTATGACGATTTAAATAAATAACGATAACACCGATAAGCGCTAGGCCAATAAAAATATCATGAATTAAACCAAATTGATGAAATAAAAATCTAGGATGTTCATTAACAAAAAATTCTCTTAACATATAATACTTCCCTTCATTAAGATTATGTTAATTTTCAAGTAAAAAGACAGAAGATTCTGTCTTAACTAGTTTTAAACTGAATAATAGCTCCACCAATAAAGACACCGATAATAATAATTGATAGAACATTACTAGGAATGGCTATTAAAGTTGGTAGATAAGCTTTTATAATAGCAGATCCAGCTAGTGATGTAACAATAATCATAATTGGTTTGATAAAGAAAGTTGCTAAAGTACCAACTAAAACAGAGATAACTAGCTTAACAACCAAAAGCATATTAGGATCTAAATCTTTGATATAGAAACCTAAGGAGCCATAAACTAAGTAAGCAACGGCAATTAATAAAGCTAATTTTTCTAGTTTAAAACCTAAGGAACCAAGAATAATACCAGCTACTATTTGAATAATCGTGTTTATTTGAGAACTAAGTTCAAAATATGGGACTACATAACCAGCTAAAACATAACCAATTGCAAACCAAGCTAGAGTTATAATTAATTTTTGAATTTTAAAGCCACTGGTACATAAGGCTAAACCAATTAAGACAGCACCTATAGCTAAAATATTATTATCCATTTTTCTTACCTTCTTTATAACGATAGATTATTTTATATATTTCAAAGACTACTATTACTATTAATGATAAAAGTAATAAATTAATAACTGTTTTAAATGGTAATGGAGTTACTTTTAAGAAACTAGCTGTAAGTGGTATTTCAGCAAGAATAACTTGTAAGAGAATAGAACCTACAACAGTGATAATAACTAAAGGATTATCAATTAGAGATTCTTTAAAGACAGTTCTTTTTTCACTACGACAATTTAAAACGTTAATATTTTGAATGAAAACCATTAACATCATAATAATAGCACGAGCTGTAACAATATCTGTGCCATGGTCAATTATATATTTCCAAACTAGGAAGACTGTAGCACTAATTGTAAGACCTAAGATACTTACTTCAATCATTAAATCTTTAGAGAATAGTGATTCTTTAGTATCACGTGGTTTTTCTTTCATAATGGCCTTTTCGGTCTTTTCAAAAGATAAAGCTATATCTTGCATACCATCAGTAACAATATTTAACCAAAGTAACTGGATAGCTACTAATGGGATATCATAACCAAAGGCTATTGATAATAAGAAGAAACAAACTTCAGCAAAACCACAACCTAGTAAGAATAAAGTTATTTTACGAATATTACTATAAGCGGTTCTTCCCTCTTCGATACCAGATACAATAGAGGTAAAGTTATCATCAGCAACTATCATCGAAGCGGTTTCTTTAGCAACATCAGTTCCACTACCCATCGCTATACCAATATTGGCTGATTTAATAGCCGGAGCATCGTTTACGCCATCACCAGTTACGGCAACAAATTCCCCTTGTCTTTTTAAAGAATTAACAATATCTAATTTATCCATAGGTGTTACACGAGAAAAGACTCTAATATGACTGACATATTCATCAAAGGCCTCTTCACCTTTTTCACGATATTTAGCAACATCTTTACCAGTAGCAACTTCTGAAGCATTACTACATAAACCAAGGTCGGTAGCAATAGCATAAGCTGTTAAAGGATGATCACCAGTAATCATTATTACTTTAATACCAGCATTTTTACATTCTTTAATTGATTCTTTTACTTCTACTCTAATTGGATCAATAAAAGCAACCATTCCTTTAAATTTAAGTTTTTTAATATCTTCTTTAGAAGTTCCTTTTACTTTACCATCAGCAATGGCAATAACGCGATAACCTTTACCAGTTAAATCTTCATTTTGATCATGATATTTACGATTTTCCTCAGAAAAGGACATAACTTTTTCTAAAGAACCTTTGACAGTACAATATAATTCATTGTTCTTTTTATAGAAGACAGCAGAATATTGATTTTCTGATTCGTAAGGAATTATTTCTTCAATTTCGGGAATATCTTCAACATGCATTTTTTTAGCTAAACTTAGGAAGGCAATATCAATAGAATCACCAAATGATTCCCATTCATCACCTTTTTTCTCTAAGTGAGCTTCATTATTTAAAGCACCTAATAAAGCAATTTCATAAGCATTATCAAGGTTAGCATTACCAACTGGTGTTACTTTACCTTGATCATTATAGCCAGTACCACTTATTTCATAAGTGTCACCATCTTTAGTAACAATCATTTTAGCTGTTTGTTCATTAACCGTTAAAGTACCAGTTTTATCAGAAGCAATTACAGTACAACTACCTAATGATTCAACAGCATTTAATTTTTTAACAATAACGTTTTTCTTAGCCATACGTTTTGAAGCAATAGTTAAAGCCATAGTTAAAGCTAAAGGTAAACCTTCGGGCATTGCTGATACAGATAAAGCGATAACACATAAGAATATTTCATTAGTTGGATAGCCTTTAACAAGTAAGATAATCGTTGTAATTATGGCAACTAAGATAATAATCATACTTATTTGTTTAGAGAATTTTTCAGTTCTAATAGTTAAAGGAGATTTTTCTTCTTTAGTATTAGTTACTTTATCAGCTATATGACCAATTTCTGTTTGAGTAGCAATAGCTGTAACTACTGCATGAGCACGACCAGTTATAACAGAAGTTCCAGCATAAACCATATTTATTCTTTCAGCTAATGGGGTATCTTTACTTAATTCATCATTGGTTTTTATAACACCAACACTTTCACCCGTTAAAGCTGATTCGTCAACTTGAAAGTTATGACATTCAATGATTCTAGCATCAGCTGATATTTTATCGCCACTTTCTAGAAGGATAATATCACCTACAGTTACTTCACTAGAATCTATTTCAATTTCTTTATTATCTCTTATAACACGAGTAGAAACTTTAATCATATTAATTAAACTTTGAGCATCTTTACGAGCTTTCCATTCTTCAAAAGTTCCCATTAAGACATCAACTAAGATAATAAATATTAAAGCTATCGCGTCAACTACTTCATGAGCAACAAAAGATAAAATAACGGTAACAACTAATATTAATTCAATAGGATTATAAAATTGAGAAATAAATATTTTAAAGATACTGTCTTGTTTAGCAGTTGGTAATTCATTCTTACCATATTTAGCTTGACTAACTTTAACTTGTTCTTTAGTTAAACCTTTTTCATTACTTTTTAATTCTTCTAGTACTTCTTTAGTACTTTTAGCATAATAATTCATATTATTCCTCTTCTCTTTAAAGATGTTTATTAGAAAAAACTTGCTGTTGGGATAGCAAGTTTTTAATTATACTACCTTAGCCTGATAAAGAAATTATATCATATAATATTACTTATTTCTATATGATTTATTCTTTAGATAAGCATAAGGATTAGTTCTAAGATAATACCAGTTATAGAACCTATTAAATATAAAGTTAAAAGAATAAATAAATTCTCTTTTAATGATTTATTGGATTTAAATAAAACAATTAAAGCTACTCCACTACCAGTAAGTAAACCGGATAAAGTTGAAGCAAAACTAATCGTATTATTTAGATATAATTCAGTTATCATAATACTAGCTCCACAATTAGGGATTAAACCAATTAAACTAGTTATTAAGGGACCAATTAAACTATTTTTATATAAGATTTTAGATAGATATTCTGAACCTATATAATGGAATAAAATATTGATAATAAAAGTAATTATTAAAATATAGATAATAGTTTTAGATGTATGAATAAGACTTGATTTAATTAAACTCTCACTTTCTTCACAACCACAATGTTCATCTTCACATATATCATAGATTTTATCTTCTTTTCTTTTTTTACGGAAGATAAAATCAATTAGGTAACCAAAGATTAAACCAATAATAAATTTACAAGCTAGTAAAGATAAAATAACTTTATAAGAAGCTTGATTAGATAACAAAATTGGTAACATTTCATCACTAGTTGATAAATAGATAGCAATTAAAGTTCCTAAAGAGATAATTCTCGTTATATATAAATTAGTAGCAACAACGGAGAAACCACATTGAGGAATTAAACCGAGTAAGCTGCCTAAGAAAGGAGCAAACTTGCCACCTTTTTTGATAATGGTTTCACTTTTATTACTTAGTTTATGTTCGACATATTCAATAATTAAAAAAGCAACAAATAAAAAAGGTACTAATTTAACAGTATCTAATAATGTATCAATTATAATACCTTTCATAAAAAGTCACTCCTTTTTTATTTCTTATTCCAACGTTCATTAAACATATTATTTAAATAATCGATACCAAAATATTCATCTAAAATTTCTTCATATTTATTACTTGGTGGGATATTTTGTTCATATTTTTTACCACGATCTATAGCTGATAAAGTTAGAATAGCATCAAAGATTAAGAAGATAATCATATATTTCATTAATCTAACACTATTCTTTTTATTTAATTTATCAATTAAGACTTTAATACGGGGGTAGATTACTTTAATCCAGAGAATACCTAAGATACCCCAAAAGATTGAGTATGTTAAACAGATACGACCATTAATATTAAATGGTTTTCTTTTATAGTTCCAAGCAACGAAACCAAACATAACTTCCATTAGATAACTCATTATGTATTCTAAGATTGATCCCGTAGCAAAAGAAACACAGAAGATTTCAAAATTTCCTTTGTTTTTTAAACGGTATAAGATAATAGTTAAAACAACTGAACCAATACCATAAACTAAGTTAAATGGACCAATTACTAAGGCAGTATGATTAATTAGGACACCTTTTTTAATAAGAGTCCAAATACCTTCTATTATCCAGCCAAAGACACAACCAAACAAAAATGTATAAAACATATCATGAAACGAAATTTTTTCTGTTTTCATATATACTCCCCACATCGCTTTGATTATATCACTTACCTATTTTTAGTGCAATTTTTAGTAGGTATTAAGGGATTTTTTTCGACTTTCAATATGCTTCTTAATATAATCTAAATAATAATTACACTTATTATCTGGGGATAATAAAGTATATTTTTGATACTCTTTAGTGAAGATATCAGCTATTTCATTTAATTCATAAATAGAATTAGTATTATTTATACGATTTATAATAGTACTTAATAAAAGATAAATATCGTATTTTAAAGCTTCTTCTTTAATAGTATGACGATAAGCTGTGTAATTATTCTCTAATTTAGTTAGTAATTTTTTTAATAAATATGGATTATAAGTAGTTGTATATTCTTTTAATAATTTATTAATGTTAGATAATTCTTTTTTAGATATTTGTAAAGGATCTAAAGCAATTATTGGTAAACCTTCAGGATGATGTTTACTCTTGAATTCTAGACTGATATTAACTATTTTACTTAAGTAAATATTATCTTTTAAACGTTTAGCATCAACTAAGATATAATCAGGTTCAATATTAGGAATATTGTCATTATTATAATTAGGTCTTAGAGCATATTTATTTAAACAAATAGTATTATTATAATCACGAGTATTATCTATTAAATTAGTAACTGAGGCATAATAATCTTTACTTTGATCTTGATAGTCAGTTAAGTAATAGTTAGACATTTTACTTAGTCCTTCATCTAGAAGACCATTATAGCCAAGAAGGAAATCACTAGCAAAGACTAAGTTATCTTTAGTTAATAAACTACATGGAATATTAAGTTCTAAATTATTAACAAGATTATGATAACTAGTAAAGTAACTATTAGTTTGAAGGAAAGAAGTCTCTAAATCAAGATTAGCTACAAGATATAAGAAGTCTTCTCTACTCTTATAGATAGTTATTTCTTTATTATAGAAATTAATGACTGATGATTTTAAATTATTATTTTTACTACGTAATTCATAATTATATATTTTGGCATACATCTTATTTATTTGATTAATTAAACGATATGAATCATACATAGTCATAACTTTATAATCTTTATCTAGTTCTTTTAAAGAATTATTATCAGTATTAATTATTTTATTTAAGTTAGTGATAAAGATATATTCTTCATTATATGTATTAGTATCTAGATGAGTAAAATCATACATTTTAGTAACTAATTTAGCTTCCGCTAAAGTTAGTTTAAAATGTTTTTGGATAAAGTAATCTTTAATATCTGATTCAGCATTGATAAGATTAGTTAATTTAGCAACTGTATTATCTTCATAGTTAATTATCTCTTCGTATGTATGTGGTGCTTTAATAACGATTGGACGTGGTAATGATTCATTGTTTTCAAAGAAACGAGGAATCATGTATAAATAATAAGTAATTAACTTAGTTAAATCTTTTTTAGGTAAACGAGTATAGTTAATATCTGCAATTAATTTAGGTAAGTTACCTACTCTTTTACGATTTTTAGGAATTGTAGCTTCCACTAACAAACTAAATATATTATTTAAAGTTTCATAACGATTTAAATCTTCTAAACTATAATATAAATTATTAATAAATGATGAAGTTAAATGATAATATTTATTGATAATAATTAGATTTTGTTCTAAAGATGGATACTTAGTTAGATAGCTTAAAAGACTTATTTTAAGATCACAGATATAATCATCAAATAAACGGAAGTCGATAGTATTTAGTAAGTAAGCATTAATATTTAATAATTTTTTATAAATATTATAGTATTTATCTTTTAAGATAGATTTAATTAAGTCACTAGAACATAATTCTTTTTTACTTTGATAATCTAATTCATTTAAGATATTAGATAATAATTCTTTATTATAGTATTTCGGTTCTTTTAAATATTTAATTAAAGATGGACGATTTTTTAATATAGCTGGAATTATATGATAATCTTTTTTGGCATAGTTAAAGATTATTTCAACTACTTTAGGATTACTTAAAACTAGACTATTAAAATTAAGATCAGTTTTAGTTAATAATTCTTTAATAAGGATTGGGTTTAAACTTGGTATTTCATCGATATTATTTAGATAATGACTGATAGCATATTCATCTAAAGTATAAGTTCTATCATTAACTAAATTAGTACGTAGTTCGATATTATCATAGAAATATTTACGTTTACTTAAAGGAATATCTTTTAAAAGATAATTTAGTAATTTAGGATTTTTAAATTCTTTAACATTACTGATAAATAAGATTTTATCATCAGTTGTAAAAGAATCTAAGTTAAATAAATTATCTAATAAGTAATAGTCTTTACTACTTAAATTATTAACAAGTTTAGTACATAATTCAGAATTTTTTAGTAAGGCTTTTTTATAGGTACTACTAGCATGACATAGATTAGTGATAGATATGATATCTAAATTAATTAATTGGTTAACTTTTAAATCTTTAATACTTTCATCTGGTAAAGCATTAATAAGTTTGTCAGCTTTATAATTTAATTTATTTAAGTTAGTTAGTAAGGCAGGATAATAATTTGTATTAGCTTCAGCAATAACTTTTAATTTATCAACTGGTAAATCAATTAAGATATTGATATATGGTTTAGAAAATAATTTCTTTTCACTAACTAATAATTTCTTTAAATAGTTATATGGTAATGATTTTAAGATAGCTTCTGATTTACTCTTAATAATTATTTCATCGATATTATTTATCTTTAAAATTTCTTTTTGTAATAATTTATCCGTATTTTTTAATAAATGTAAGATGATATTAGGAGTATTTTTTTGTTTTAAGATATATTCTAATTTTTTTAAAGTTAAATACTTAAATAAAGGATGATCTATATTATAGTTATTATCTAATTTAGAAAGATAAATATTTAGGAAATCTTTATTATTAATTAAGTCTTGTGGAACAGGATAAGTGGAAGCAAAATCTTTGATAGTATTTAAGCTATATAGTTTTAAGATATTAAGATCATTTAAGATTTGTTCTTTGGTCGTACTATTTAAAGTAGCAAAACTTAAACCATTCTTGATTAGTAGATTATCGATAGCAGTATCTTTTCTTAGATAAGTTATTTCTTCAGGAGTTAAATCATTAATTATTTCGGGTAATGTAAGAAGTTCATCACCTTTTAAGATACTATCTTTGATTTTTTTAGAATACTTTAAAAGATTTAGACGTGGTTTATGGCAATTAGAAGTTAAAGATAGTAACATAGAACCTGATATTTTAGAAGAATCTAAAAGACTTACAAAGTCTTGATTATCAAGTAAGTTATTTAGATTAGACGTTACTAAGTATTTATTTGAAACATAAAGATATGGATATAACATATCAGCATTTTCTTTAGTAAATCTAAAACTTTTATCTAAAAGATGGTGATTTATTTTACTTAGTATACTAGTAGCTTTCTTTTCATCATTTTTGTTTTTAGTTAGGTCCTTAAATAATTTTTTTATAGATTCTTGTTCTTGCATAATGCCAACTCCCTATTCTTAAATTATTATAGCATTTATTAACATTAAAAAAAAGGAATTTTTAATTCCTTATATTACTTATTATCTTCTTGATTATTTAAGGCATTTTCGGCCATTAAAATAGCATCTTCTAGAGTATTAGTACAAGCTAAGAAACCACTAGAATGAACAAAGCGAGCGGTTTTAATATGTGAAGCTTCAACTAGTTTTTCATCACTTAAACCAAAGAACTTAGAATCGAAATGGCAAACGAGTTCTTTAGATTTTTCATTAATAGTCATAGGTTTTATACTATAACCTCCTCTATTAGAAGGAAAGATAACAACTTTAATATTTTTAGCTTCAGGATTAGACGAATTAAAGATAGCTTCTTGATATGGCATATATTCATCTAAGATTAAGATATGATTTTTAACTTGAGGTATTAAAGCTTCTACTTTTTTAGTAGCCGTTATTTTAGCTAACTCTTTGGTAATTAAACGATCAAAGATTATTTCTGCTACCTCGACAGCTTTTAAGAAATTATCATCATTATCAACTTCTTCATTCCAAGCTTTATTATATAAATCGATAATGGCATCTAAATCTAAAAGACTATATGGAGCATTAATATTAGGAAATACGCCATTATCAATACCATCAATTTGCATAACTAGTTTTTCATCGATAACTTGCCATAATTTTTGATATTCAGGAGTTATGGTTTTTAAATACTCTTCACCATAAGCTTGCCATAATAAACCAAAAGAACAATATTTGATTTTTTTATTACGCCATTTGGCATCAGGTCCATGATGATCAAACTCGCCAAAACCGATATCATAAACAATCGCCTTTTCATTAATTGTTTCTGGTACTTGATTAACACGACAAACTACAGGGTTTTCTACTATTTTAGAAAGAAAAGCTGTACTAAAAACATCATCTGGATGAAAAGTTGAAGAATGCGTTATTAAATTAGCTTCATTAGCATTTTTAGTTATTTTAAGATTCATTTTTTAGCCTTCTTTCTAGTCGTTGTAAAACGAGCAAACTTAGTTAGTTCAAAAAATAAAATAGGAACTATAGCGATGATTAGAGAACTAAAGTAATTTTTTAAACCAATATTACGAGTCGTAAAATAAGTAAAGAAATTAAAACCGATGGTAATTAAAATACTTATTAAAACATATAGATCAAGACGAATATTTTTTAATGATTTAAAGATATTATATAAGATGTTATGTTCACTAAATAGTGAATAAGTCATAAAGATATTAACATATATAAAACTAATAAAATAAATGGTATTAGCAAGATTATTAGAAGCACCTTGAGATAATGTATACATATATGGAGCAGAGATAGCAAAAGCTATACAAAATGATTCAATGATAGTTAGAAATATTTCTTGACGACCAATAAAGACTGAAGTTGGTTTTGGTTTACGAGTAGCAATATCAGTATCATAAGGCATTTGTTTATAAACTAATTCACTAATTATAATGGTGTATACTTTAAGAAGTAATATTAATAGAAGATTGTTGATAGTTGGAAAACCAGCTATATTAAAAATAATATAACAGATAAGTAATGGTAAATATGTATTGATATTATATTTGATAGTACGAAGATAATTATCAGCGATACCACGAGCTTTATATATTTTTTCATAAGCTGCTTCTAAGTTATTAAATTCATAATAAGTAGTAAGTTTATTTAAATCATCTAAGAAAGATAAATTATTAGTTTTGATAATAATATTTTTTTTAAGATAACGATTATTTACTTCTTCTTCAGAAATAGTATCTAGTTTAGTTTTTAGATTCTTAGTAGTAAGAATTATAACATTAAGACCAGCTTTATTAAATTTCTTAATTAATTTAGGATTATAAATATTAGTTACAATTGTTTTAACATGAGATATTTTTTCTTCTTCTTTAAAACTAGTTAAATATAGGGTGTTAATAGTTAATGGTAATGGAATAAAAGCGATAGCTAAAGAATTAAGAATTATATTTAAAGAAGATAGATCTTGGTGAGCATTAAGGAATAAAGAGATAATAAAAGTTAAAAATGATAAACAATATAAAAAGATATTTAATTTATGAGTTTGTTGATATAAATCTTTTTTATAAACATGTTGATATTTGTGAGATATATAAACTTTAGTAACAATTATTGTTAATAAAATAATAATTGATATTAAGATATTTTTAGTCATAATTATCACCTATTTCTTATTATATCACAAAGAAAGTTTATTTTAGTTTATATTGTTTAAGTTAAAAAAAATCACTCTGGTGAGTGATTATTTATATAATAATTTTTTTAAGCCATCATCTTTATGTTCAAGATAAAATTCTGTATCAAATAAATCATGAACTATTTCAGAACGTGATTTTAATTCTTTTTTAGCTTCAATGATTTGGGCTTTTTCCTTTAATAAGGCTTTCTTTTGTGAATGAATTTCAGAAATAGTTAATGGTTGTTCTTCTGATTTTTCTTTTTCTCTTTGTTGATCTTGTAATGTAGCTTTCTTTTGATAGTCATATGTGACATATAAACTACCAGCTATAGCGGGTATAGCTAAGATAGTTGATAATAAATTAGGATTTAAACTTAATAAAGTATTAAATGATGAGACATTAATATAACTTAATAATGTTTTTAAGGTAGGTGCGGCATACGCAAAATAACTACCAACAATAGAAGCAGCTAATAGAACAGTTTTAGCTTTACCAGCTTTACTTGATTGAGAGTTATTACCTCTTTCAACACTTTTATAATTAATATATAAAATACCTAATTCAAGACCAATTAAAACTAAGAAGATGGGATTTAAAGTCGATAATAGTAAAAGACAAACGATACCAAAAGCTTTATCGGATAAGGCATCAAGAAGACTACCAAAGAAACTTTGAACATGAAGGTGACGTGCTAGAAAGCCATCAATACAATCAGTAGCAAAAAAACCGATTGCAGATATAGCTGTAGCAAAAGCACCATGAGTAGCAAAGATTGGTACGATAGCAATAGTTCCTAAAGAACGAATAAAAGTAATAAGGTTTACTAATACTTTATTACGAATATGTTTTTTATGTTCTTGATTATTTTTTTCAATATTAATAAACTTATCTTTTTTCATAAGTACTTATCTCCTGTCGATTTCATATAATAGCAATGCTTTTTTAAATTGTCAAACTTTAATATTTTTAAATTGAAGATGATATTGGAAATGAGTATTTGAAACAAGAATATCAAAGATGTTTTCAGGATTAGAACGGACGATTATTTCGGTTTCTAAATCATCTATTTTTGTATTATATGTATATTCAATATATTGAACATAATCGAATTTTTGATATTCAATATCTTTAAGTAGTTCAAAAAGATATTGAGGATTTAATAAATTAATATCTATTTTATCTAAGATTTTATTTTTATTATCTTGGTTATATTCTATTTTTTTAGGTGAAGTACAAGAACCAGTTTCTTCATCTTTATTAATTGTTCCACTACATTCATATAAATAAGTCTTTTTATTTTTACTATGCATTAAATTATAAGTGTAATCATATTGGTTTTTAGTTAAATTATTTATTTGGGTTTCATAGTCTACTTTTTTTACTTCATTTGTTTGGGAGTTATTAACATCAATTTCATCTTTTTTTTGAAACCATTTATCGGGAGCAAAGAAGACAATAAAGATTAAAATAACAATTATGAAAATGGCATATATTGCCAAACCTTTTTTTCTTTTTTTACTCATCATTTAACAATACTATATAAAACCTTTTCTTTAGATAGACCATTTATATAGTCTAAAGCAGACATTTCTTTTTTACCAAATGGTTTAACACGAGTAATATACACTACTTTATCTTTTGTACATATACCAAGATTATCTTTATTTATTTCACAGATAGTTCCAGCAGAGAATTGACTATCTTTATCACCAATATAACATTCAATTATTTTAACTTCTTGATCATTAATTATTGTATTAGCTTTAGGCCATGGATTTAAACCACGGACTTTATTATATACTTCTTGAGCAGATAGATTAAAATCTAGATGTTCTTCTTCACGAGTTATATTATAAGCATAAGTTGCTTTGGAATCATCTTGAGGGATTCGGTTATTAGTACCATCGATGATAGATGGTAATGTTTCTAGTAGTAGATCTCTACCCATAACGCTTAAAGTATCATGTAAAATACCAACATTATCAGTATCTTTAATTTTGTATTCACTAGTAGAAATAATATCACCAGTATCCATATTTTTATCCATATACATTATAGTAATACCAGTTTTATCTTCACCATCAATAATGGCATGATGTAGAGGTGCTCCTCCTCTTAAACGAGGTAATAAAGAAGCATGAACATTAATACAACCTAATCTTGGTGCATTTAATATTTCTTCAGGAATTATTTGTCCATAAGCACAAGTTATGATGATGTCAGCATGAGCATTAACTATTTCTTCATACTCTTTTCTAACTTTAGTTGGTTGATAAACTTTAATATTATGTTCTACGGCAACTTTTTTAATAGGAGTCATTTCTAATTCATGATGACGACCTACTTCTTTATCAGGTTGAGTAACAACCATGATAACATTAGTATTTTGAATTAACATTTCTAATATAGGAACAGCAAAATCAGGAGTTCCCATAAAGATAACTTTTGTATCTTTCATATAATCACCTTATCTATTATAGCATTTATTTACGTCGATTTTCACTGACTAATTCCATATCTTCAGTAAGTTCTTTTATTCTTTCGACAAGACGACGAGCTTTAACTTCATCATCACTATATTTATTAGTATTTAAATGACTTTCTAATTCATCAATAGTTAGATTAGAAGTAAAGAAAGTTGTTTTATAGTTATTCATTCTTTTTTGGAGAATAGGTCCTAAGATTTCATCTCTACCCCATTCAGTTACTCTTTCAGCACCAATATCATCAAGTAATAATAAATCAACATTTTCTAAATAATCGATGTAATCAGCAAAATTATCAAAGTCACTTTTTAAATCACGAAGTAATTCAGGAAAATAAACAATCTCCGTAGAAATTCTTTTCTTAGCTAACTCATTAAATAAAGCCGCAATAAAGTATGTTTTACCACTACCGAAATTACCATGAAGATATAGGCCTTTAAATTTACCATGATTATTATATTCATCATAGAATTTTTTTAACCATTTAATAACATGAATTCTTTTTTTATCAGTTAAATCTAAATCAGCCATACTAGCATTAGCTAGTTCTGATTCACGAGTTGGTTTGTTTTTTTCTTGTTCTAAAGCTTCTTTTTGATATTTACATGGAGCATAGGAAAAGATTAAGTTATTATTTTGTTTTTCAGGATAAAAGATATGACCTTCTAAATTATTTTGACAATGAATTAATCCGGGACAATCATGGCATTTAGTTATTTCGGAAATAGTTCTTTCTAAAGATGAAGTATATTTCATAGCTGTTTCATCTTCTAAACCTAATTTTTTAACTAAAGCACAGAATTTTTTATCCTTTTTAGCATTAAGATAATTTTCTTTTAAAGCTTTTTCATTATACTTTTCCATAATATCACCTAAAATCTTTTAATAAATCTTCTAATTCAGATAGTTCTTCATCACTAATTTCTTCTTTTTTAATATCACTATTAAACCAAACAGGTTCAGAAGAAGAAACTTTCTTATTAGTTTTATTTTCTATTTTCTTAACTATTTTAGTATTTTCTTTTTTAGCTAGTTCCATCGCTTCTTTAGCGGTTTTAATATTACATCTTTTCCATTGACTAGCTATAGTTTCAATATAAGCTTGATTAAGTTTGTTATTATTTTTCTTTAAAGCATAATCAATTAAGACATTAACAACAGCTGGTGGTAATTCTAAATCAATCATTAAACATTCAATTATTTTTAAATCATGAGCTGTTGGTTTAGCACCTTTATTTTTCATACGTAAGAAGTCATATGGCGAAGTATTTTCAAACATATAGATTATCTTAGCTAAAGCAGATGTTTCACCTTCGGGAGTTTTTAAATACTCTGGTTGCGTACGATAAACTAAAGTTGGTAATTTACCATTGTTATTATATTGATAATACTTACGGGCATTTTTACGAAGTTCTTCTTTATCAAAAGTGCCTTTATCAGTAATTACAACACGTAATAACTCTATCATTTTTAAAGTATCTAAATCGTAAATAAAAGCTAGTTGTTCAATAAGTTCTTTAGTCTTTTTCGTTAAAGCATTTTCTTTTACTAAACCTTTAGGCATTGATGATAGTAATAAATCAAAATCAATATTACTATCTAGTTTAATATTTAAAGAATTTTTTTCACGAGCTTCAATTGGTTCAAAGTTAGATGATGATTTATAAGTATCATTTAGTTCTTTAGATATATCACTATAATCTTTTAAATCTATTTTAGGTAGTTCATATTCAGATACTATAAGATCATATTCGGTTTTACCAATATTGTTATATAAAGTTATATTAAAGATTGGAGATGAAAAAAATTCTTTAGGACTTAATGGTGAATATAATTCATAAACATAAGAATTAGGTTCGCCTTCTTTTAAATATGATTTTAAAAGACCTACTCCCTCTAATGATTCACGAGCAAGTTTAAGGACTTCTAAACTACTTTTCATGATAGTCATTAAGTGATGATGTGTGTGGTCAGAACTCATAATATCTAGTAAGTTTATATCACGAAGTAAAGTAAAATATAAGCTCACAGCAATTGGTCCAATAATTGGTTCATATAAAGAAATAATATTCTTTTTATCATCTTCAGTAATAATTGATTTATTAATAACAGTATAAGTATCTGCTGGTAATAAAGATATTATTTTCATATGACCACACCCTTAATATGTATTATAAACTACATTGTTTTATTTTAAAAGAAAAAAAGGACTTAGCAGCCCTTGTCTTCTCCTACTCCACATTCAGAATCAAGATAATTAGAAATCAAATCAGTATATACTTCATGTAGTTTGTCTTGTTCTTCAGTAGTTAAATCTCTTAAACTTTGATCTTCAGATAGTTCATGTTTATCAACCGTTCCTTCATGGAAAGCAACTATAGTGCCTTCTTTAACAGCAACAACTGTTGGCGTATTAAGACGTTTAACTCCCGTATCAACTTTTTTACCTTTTGAAGTATATAAAACATATTCATCTAAATAGTTAGCTAAAGAGGTAACTACTTCATAATAAGCATCACTAGCATCTTTAGTTTTCTTAGCTTTATTTTTATCATTTAAATCATAAAAATCACGAAGATCATTTTCTTCTTTATCATTAGCTCTAATATTAACATAATAGATTGTATTTAAATTAGTACTAGCCATTGAATCTAATAAAACGGGAACAGCAATACGACTATATGGATCAGCAGCATAACCAAAGTAGATGACACCGCTACCTGAATCTAAAATATCAACTGCTTCATCTAAGGTAATATATTCTATATTATTATCTTCAATAATACTTATTTTTTTATTTTGGGTACCATTGGCACGAGTTGTATTATTAATATTTTCATATTCTTCTTTAAAACGTTTTTCATCTGCAGTCATTTTATAGCCTGGTGTACTATCTTCTTCTTTATGTTTGTTATATTGAACAGCTAAATAACCACATAAGAAGATAACAATAATAAGAACACCAGCTAAGAGAGTTCTAACATAGCTATTTTCTTCATTTGGTCTATCTTTAGGAGTTTTATCTTCCTTAGGTTGTTCAACTTTTTTAACCTCTTTTTTGATATTCTCTTTTTTTACTTTAGTTGTCTTTTTCTTTTTGGCTTCTTCTTTTGTCATTTTAATTCTCCTTACTTCAAGCACTAATCGTGTTGGAAACTATTTATATTATAGCAATTATATTTAGAATAGTAAAATATTTTTACGATGAAAAAATAGTAGTTATTCTACTATTTTGTTGCATTCAATGGTACTAAAATCGGCTTTCTTGTTACTAATTATGACATCTTTAGAGTTAGAACAAGTTAAAATACTATAATTAGCAAAAGTTGATATAACATAATTTTTTTCTTCATATGTCTGAACATCTAAGGGATTATTAATTAAGTCTTCATATTTAAGTTTATTACTTGATAAAGCATTTGCTAGTTCATATTGATTATCAGGATAGTTAATAAACATATCTTGAATACAATAAGTATATATATCATGTTCTAGGTTACTATAAACTAATCTTTTTTCTGTACAAGGATTTTCAGAAGTAATACCGATATTAAAATCGTTTAAGTTTATATTACTTACTACTTTAGCTTCATCCATATAGATAACATACTTATTATTACTTGTTTCTAAATTCTTAATAAGACCAACAATGACAATTTCATCGTATATATCATAATTATTTAATTCTTCTGAATTATTTTTAAATAAGATTCTTAAAGTAATATTATCAGCAAAACTTACTTCGCCATTTATTTTAATATCACTTTCTTTATATGGACGCATTTCTAAATAGTTTTGACCAGTTTTTTTACTTATTTTACCTTTTATTTTAATATAATTATTTTTGTATTCGGAATAATTAGAAACAATAGAATTTAAAAATGAATTAGAATCAATAGCGTCGATATCTTCAGCATTACACATGTAACCATTATTATTAAATAAATCAAAGATATATTCTTTTTTATCTTTATTACATTGCCAAATACGTAAACCTAATGAGTTATATACTTTAGTATTACCGACATTAGTTATATTATAACTAAAGACTGGAAGATGTTTAAAAGCTAAAGCACCTAAACCATCTATTACTAAAGATAAAACAAAGACGATAAGAAAAATAAAAATTATATGAATTGGTTTAAATTTAAAAGTTCTAACGATATTAATAGTAAGAAGAATTAAAGCTAAAATCCACATAATTGGTCTTATGACACTTACTTCATTAACACTCATTGTTAAGATAATAATAAAGATACTAAGAACTAAAGAAATGTAATTAATATCTCTTTTCTTTGGCTTGGATTGAGTCTTAGTTTTCATATTGAATACTCCTATACTATTAGTATAATAAAAAATACAAAAAAAAGCCATAAATAATTAAATATTTATGGTTTTTTTATTGATTAACTAATAATTAGTTAATAGCGTCTTTAAGTTTGCTTCCTGCTTTGAATGAAGCAACATTTTTAGCAGGGATTTTAATAGCTTCTTTAGTTAAAGGATTAATACCTTCTCTAGCAGCTCTTTTTTTAGAACTGAAAGTTCCAAAACCAACTAGAGCAACTTTTCCTTCTTTTTTA
>CANQOH010000001.1 GCA_947625425.1 uncultured Bacilli bacterium | reverse complement strand
GTAGCAGCATTAACAGTAACAACGGATAAAAGTACAGCACAAAGTGCGAATACAAATAATTTTAAATTTTTCATAATATCCTCTCCCTTTCTTAAAATTGTTTGCTTTTAAACAAATTAATCTCCTTTCTATAGTTAATTATATTATTAAGGGGGTAAAAAGTCAACATTAACTCTTAGTTTTTTTATAAAAATTTTAAAAACCGCGCAACAATACCCCTCTAATAACCATTTTAATAGTTCCAAGTCTTGATATTTATGGCCTCATTATCGCAATCTTCTGACCTATCAACGACTTCCCTTTGCTTATAAATGCACAAAGTAATAACATTATCGGACTCTCTAGAAATCTTAAAAGCTGGATTAGTTATCGTTGAATGATGCATTTCTGAGAACTTAAGTGGAATCTTAAGTTTCTCCTCATGGCCGTAGTCAATGAAATGTAAAATACTATCATTGCTAGTTAGATAAGCTACATAGCTATCCCTTTCAATTATCTGATTAACTCTCTCTAAATTTAAGAATTCTCTTCCATCATTCATTCTAAATATCTTATAGTCAGTAAATTCTTCTTCCCCTACTATACGATCTTTACCAGTCTTTATATAGTATGTTAAATTATTATTTCGCCATACATCATAAATTGGATCACTAAAATCAACAGATACTTTTTTCTCATGATTTAAGTCATAAATATACCATTTTTCATTTTTACAAAGAATATAGTACTTAGTATCAGCATCATAATTAATTGAATCATATTCAAAAGGCATTACTTCTTCAATTGTTCCATCTTCATCTATATGTATTAATCCCCATTTATGATTATCCATACTTTTAACTATAAAACGATTGTTCTCCCCATTAGATTTTTCCGTATCTTCATTATACGTACTATCCTTAACATCCGCATACTTAGCTAATATCTTACGATCATCTAATAAGAATTGATATAGATATATCGTCCTAACATATCCTTCATCCCCATATTTCTTACCTTGTTCTGCTGAATCATCAACAAACGCAAACTTATCATATATATTACCCATAGTATGTTGTTCTTCTAAAGCCGTTAAAGGATCTTTATTAATTATATTATAATCATCATATCCCCCAAAGGCTTTATTACAATCTCTAACTGTATTCAAACACTTGTATGCTCCTACAAATTCATAATGACTATCATAATAATATAATAAACCTCTATGTTTATCTGCTCTAGAGTAATTATCATCTGGTATTTTATAATCTTTAGGAACTACAGGTAAATCAGGTTTAGCCTCTGGATTCTTAATTAAAACCCAAAAAGGTACTAATTCTTCTCCCTTAATTGCATTCCTACTATATTTACGATATATATACCCAATAGATATATATTCTTCTACTTTACCATCATCATAATCTTTAGTTGTATGAATAGCTAATATTAAAGGTTCACTATGCGTATATCTAACATAATTAATAATAAACAATATACCCCATAATATAGCTACTATTAAAAGACCTATTTCTATCTTCTTTTTCATTGATAATTTAACTGGTTCTTGATACATAATTTCACCTTCTATAAATATTTTATCATATCTTAAGTATCACTTGAAATAATACTTTCTTCTAAATAAAATGAATTATCTTTTCTTTTAAAAGTATGTTCGTACAAAACCCCATCTCTTTTAATAATCTCATCATCTATATAGTAAGATATATTATTATCATTATCTCCATTACATATATCTTGACTAAAATAACTTAAACATCTCTGATTATTAGTTAATTCTATTTTTAAATAGTATTCTCTAATTACTACTTCATCTTTAGTTTCATAAGCATCTTTTAATGTCGAATATGATACATATTTCTTTTTATAATCTTTAACCAAACAATAGTATCTCTTCCCATCATTTTTACAATTATACCCTTCATATTCGACATTAGGATATTCCATATTTCTTTCAATATTAAAGTATTTCTTATTATAATCTTTAAATACACTATTATTAATAATTATAATGTTACATGTATCACCTGAAGTAAAAAAGATATCTTTAGTTACTTGACAACTAATCTTAACTGGTTTAATAGATTTCTCTATATAATCATTTTTATCTAATTTAGATAAAGTAAAAGTAATTAATTCTTCATCACTAAGTTCACTAGGTATTAACTTAGCTTTTCTTAAATCATTATTAAATATTCTATCTTTAAGTATAACAACTGTTGGATCATTTAATTCTAAATCAGTACGTGAAAGAATCTTTTCTACATTATATTTTACTTTACTAAATATAATTACGACTAATAAAGAAACTATTATTAGTATTCCCGTAACAGTTATTGTCTTTAAAACATCTTTCACGTTTCACCTACTTATTCTATATTTGTATCAATTAATATTGTACAAGGACCATCATTATTAATTAATACTTTCATATCTGCCCCAAATATTCCCTCTTTAGTCGGTACTATTTGATTAAGTAATTTATTAAATTCTTCATATAATGGTTTAGCTTTATCTCCCCCTAAAGCTTTAATATAACTAGGTCTATTGCCTTTTCTTACATCACCATATAAAGTAAATTGTGATATTGATAATATTTCTCCCTTTATATCAATAACACTTTTATTCATAACTCCATTTTCATCATCAAAGACTCTTAAATTAGTTATTTTTTTTACACAATATTCTATATCTTTAATTGTATCAGTATCAGTAAACCCTACTAATACATTTAAACCATTTTTTATTTCTCCTACTATCTTACCATCTACTTCTACTTTCGAAGAAGTAACTCTTTGTACTACGCATCTCATTTATTATGTCCTCTTCCTACTTCTATAACATAAGATAATGATTTTAAATCACTAATAAAGTTATCCAGTTCTTGATTACTATTAGTTTTAATTGTTAATTCATAATTAATTGATGTATCTTCTTCTATTGCTTTAACTGATTCTATATATACATCTTTTTGTGATGCTTTAGTTATAATATCTAGTAATTGATTCTTACCTTTAACTACTTTAACATATATATCTGTTAAATATGAAGCATCACTAGCCATATTCCATTCTACATCAATTAATCTATTACTTTTTCTTATATTTATACAATCAGCTTTATGGACTGTAATACCTTCTCCTTTAGTAATATAACCAACTATTTTATCTCCCTTAACTGGTTTACAACAATTAGCTATTGTAACTAAGATATCATCAGTACCAGCTACTATAATATCTCCTTTAATAGTTTTATTAGTATCTATCGTACGATTAGCTACTTTACCTAAGTAAATATCTACAACGTCTTTTTTATCTGCATATATTAGATCTATTATGTAACCAGCTGTAAATCTTAAAGATCCTAAAGATAAATATAATTCATCTAAATCTGTCATATGGGTATCTTTAAGGATCTTATTTAAATTATCTTCACTAAGTACTTCATTAAAAGATAATTTTCTTTTTCTAATCTCTTTATCAAGCATTTCTTTACCAGCATTAATATAATTAACACGATCTTGTTTACTAAAGTAAGATTTTATTTTTCCTTTAGCTTGACTAGTCTTAACAAAGCTTAACCAATCTTTATTAGGATTAGCATCTTTACCTGTATTTATTTTTACGATATCGCCATCTTGTAATTCATAATCTAAAGGTACTATTTGATCATTAACTATTGCTCCAATAGTTCGATCTCCAACCCCACTATGAATACGATACGCAAAATCAATCGGAGTAGCTCCCTTAGGTAATTCTAATACATCTCCTTTAGGAGTATAGCAATATATTAAATCACTTAATAATTCATCACTTAAATTATTAGCGAATTCTGTATCAGATGAAACTTCTTTATTAGCATCTATTATATTTCTAAACATTTCTAGTTTATGTTCCATCATACTTTGAATCTTAACTGAACCTTTTTCTTTATAAGACCAATGTGAAGCAATACCTTTTTCGGCTATTTCATCCATTTCATAAGTTCTAACTTGTACTTCGAACAAATGTCCTTCAGGACCAAAAACAGTTGTATGTAAACTCTGATACATATTCTCTTTAGGATTAGCTATATAATCTTTAAATCTTTTAGGCATTGGTCTAAATTTACTATGTATTAAACCAATAGTTAAATAACAATCTTGTTCTGTATCAACAAATACTCTTAAAGCTAAAATATCATAAATATCATTCCATCTCTTACCATTATCCATTTTATTATATAAGCTATGAACTGATTTAACTCTACCTTTAATCTTAAAGTTAATACCATTTTGCGTAAGAATATCTGAAATACTTTCTTTCATTTCAATTAATAAATCATTTAATTCTTCAGAAGAAGCATCTAATCTTTCCAAAATATCATTATATACATCAGGTTTAGTATATTTTAAACATAAATCTTCTAATTCACTCTTAATACTATTAATACCTAATCTATGCGCAATAGGTATTAAAACTCTTGTCGTCTCATTAGCTTTCTGTTTTTGTTCCTCAGGTGATAATGCATATATAGTTCTCATATTATGTAATCTATCAGCTAATTTAATAAATAAAACTCTAACATCTTCTGATAAACCAACTAATACTTTTCTTAAATAAGCAGCTGATGAATCTTTTTCATCAGATAACTCTAATTTATTTATTTTACTAATACTTGTTACTATATCTGCAATCTCATCCCCAAATTCATCTCTTATCTCTGTAATAGTTGCTTCACTGTGATTTACTGTCTCATGTAACAAAGCACAAGCAATTGTTACATAATCAACATTTAAATCACATAAAATATTAGCGACCTCTAAAGGATGAGTAATATATGGATCTCCATTACGTCTAAACTTACCATCATGTTTATCTAAAGCAAATCCATAAGCTTTATTAATTATTTCTAATTCACTATCTTTTTTTATAAACTTCTTAACTTTTTCATATAATTCATCATAAGTAATAGGTTTTTCATGTAGTTCATCATTCATCTAAGTATTCCTCCTACTATATATCTTTTAATTTAGGTAAATCAATAACTTCTATTTTATTATTAAGAGGCATATGTATTTTATGATAGTACTTCATAATCTCTATGTTAGGAGTATTTAAAATATCATCAACCATATCACATAATTCTAACCCAATAGACTTACTCCATTTATTAAGTCTCATATAGTCCCAAATATCTACTTCTTTAATACTCTTATAACCCTCTTTACATATTCTTTTTCTTTTACTACGTAAAGCAGGCAATATACGTTTATATAACTCTTCCTGTGACTCAAATACTATCTCATTCATAAAATCACCTAAATAAACCCCTTACTAGACTTATTATATAACAAAATAAAAAACTAATAAAGGAGAAAAGACTACGAAAAATAAATTTTGGAAATCAACAATAATCTTATTAATAGGTGGATGCCTAACTAAAATAATTGGTTTAATAATCAAAATAATCTATACCAGATACTTAGGTATAACTGGTATAAGCTTATTCTCCCTTATCTCTCCAACTTATTCATTATTAATAAGTATTGCTTCATTTAATATGATAATATCCGTAAGTAAAAGAATAAGTGCTAACATAAACTCTAAAAAAGTGTTAATAAACTCCTGTTACATAATGTTTATCTTAAATTTAATGTTAATAAGTATTATGTTTTTAAGTACTAAATATTTAAGTAATAATCTTCTTAAAAACCATAATACTTATTACCCCTTACTTGCTTGTACTATAACTTTACCTTTTATATCAATCGGCTATGTTATAAAAGGCTACTTCTATGGTAAACAAAACATGACCCCACACATGATAAGCAATGTTCTAGAACAACTATTTAGATTACTTATCATAAGTTTAATACTACCTAAAATAACCAAATATGGTCCTACTATATCCGTAACAGTATTTATCTTATTTAATATCTTAAGTGAATCATTTTCTATTCTAGTATTTATCTTCTTCCTCCCTAAAAAAATAACTATTACTAAAAAAGATCTAAAAATTGATTATCATGAAACTAAAGAAATCTTAGCTATATCAGTTCCATCTGTATCAGGAAGATTACTATGTAACATTGGTTACTTCTTAGAACCAATTCTTTTAACTAACATCTTATTACTTAAAGGTAATAGTTTAAACTATATTACCACTGAATATGGTATCTATAATGCCTATGCTATAAGTACCTTACTCTTCCCTTCTTTTTTTATTACGGCTATAAGTAATGCCCTAATTCCTGAAATAACTAAAGAAGCAAGTCAAAATAATTATAGAATAGTTAAAAAAAGAATCAAAGAATCAATAATTATCTCAATAATTATTGGTCTTACATGTACTTCATTTATCTATTTATTTAGAAACCCTATTCTAAAACTTTTATATGATACTACCAGTGGTAGTAACTATATAAAAGTTCTAACTCCATTCTTCGTTTTATTTTATTTAGAAGCTCCCCTAAATAGTATATTAATTGGTCTAAATAAAATAAAAAAATGCATGTTAATAAGTACAACCGGTATCTTAATAAAATTATTATGCATAATTATCTTTGGTTTATTAAACTTCAAAATCTATGCTCTTATCATATCAGAAATAATTAATATCATCTATGTTACTACTTTATATTTTATCGCTATAAAAAAGGAAATTTAATTTTAACGGAGAATATATAGGGTGAAAGGAGAAATAAGTTTATGTTAAAGATACCTAAAGAATTAAGTCCCAAACATCTAAACTTTCGCCCTCTAAGCACCGACTATATCTTTAAATCATTATGGTTAAATGGTACTAATGATACTAAAGAATACTTCTATCGTTTAATAAATCGTATCGTCGGTTATGATATTAAAGACTATACCTTCTTTGCTAATGAATTACCAATAAATAAAAATAATGGTATTAATAACAAAGTAGATTTTCTTTTAGTATCCAAAGATCAATCACGTAAAATAAATATTGAACTAAATAGAGTTTATTATAAGTCATTAATGAATCGTAATGAATCATATCTCTATAAAATAGCTGGTAACTTCTATACTAAGAAGACTAAAGACGAATATGATAAGAAATTATTAATTGATCAAATAAATCTTAATTGTTTTAAATCCCCTAACGATAAAGCAATAACGATTTCAGAATTTACGATGAAAGATAATATTAATAATTTAGATTTAAAAAGTATAAGAATTATTAATATTTACATACCAACATTATCTATGTCATGTTATAATAATGATAAAGAAGAACAGCTAGATTATAAGATGTTTTTAGCACAAAGTTTTAAGGAAATGGAAGAAATTGCTAAAGGTAATAAAGAAAGGATGAGTGTAATGAAAGATTTAAGAAGAATGATGATTGAAGATGAAAACTATGATACTGATGAAGATCGTATTGCGTTAGGTAAAGCTATTGAACGTGAAATAAGGGCGAATGCGAAAGAAGAAGGAAAAGAAGAGGGACGTAAAGAAGGTATTTACGAAGGACGAAAACAAGGTATTGATGAAGGACGAAAACAAGGTATTAATGAAGGACGTCAAGAAGGAGAAAATAATATCATAAATAAATTACTATCTAGTGGTATGTCTAAAAAAGAATTATCTAAACGTTTAAATATTCCGATAAGTAATATAAAAGTTTAAA
This sequence comes from uncultured Bacilli bacterium, assembly GCA_947625425.1. The sequence goes on along the minus strand of CANQOH010000001.1, from coordinate 91,735 downwards.
AAGGATGAGCATAATGAAAGATTTAAGAAGAATGATGATTGAAGATGAAAACTATGATACTGATGAAGATCGTATCGCCTTAGGTAAAGCTATTGAACGTGAAATAAGGGCGAATGCGAAAGAAGAAGGTAAAGAAGAGGTAATTAATAAATTGCTATCTAGTGGTATGAGCAAAGAAGAAATATCTAGAAGACTTGATATACCAATAAACAAAATTAATACATAAAAATACTAGTTCAAACGAACTAGTATTTTTTAAACTAAACTAACTTTATTAAAATATAAATTATCTCCATCTATTTTAAATTCAAATTGATATACATTATAATCTTCCCAACTAATATCTTCATCATCTAATATTTTATCTTGAACTTTATTAGTTGCTTTCATATCTTTATAACCTATTGCATAAAAAGTTTCATGTTCTTCATCATAAGTATCGATATCTTTATATAAATAAGCCATTCTTACATTAACTAATAAACGCTCATCACTCTTCTTAGCACTATCAAATTTAATTTCATAAGTTGATGTTGGTCCTTCCATTCCATAACAGCCCATTGTTTGAACCGCAAAATTCTTATTGTATTGCAATGTAAAATAACCAACATCAACTTCTGTATTACGTTTAAAAGTTCCGATAAAATTATCACTTTCAAAGAATAACTTCTTTAAATCATCAATCTTAACTTCATATTCATCGCCACAAATATAATATCCCTTCAACTTATTATAATAATTTAAAGTTAAAAACATCTTTTGTTCATCTGATAAATCAATTGCTTTTACTTCTTCTCCACTATATAAAACTTCAGCAATATTAGAAACAACATTTTCAAAATATTCAACATTAATCATGTCAAATCCTCTTTGACTTAGTTCATCTTCACTATCCAAATCAACAAAGACTTCTTCTTTAACTTCTTCCTCCCCTTTATAGTGTTCTACTTTATTCATATTAGTTACTAAAAACCATATTAAAATACCAAGTCCTATAAAAGCAACAAGAACAATAAACCAAGCAAACCAATTAAATTTCTTATCATTAACTTCATCCATAATTATCACTATTATAATTATAACAAACTCTTAAAAATAGAACAACACATCTTTATTTTTTCTTAATAATATAAAGATGTGTTTTCTTATATATACAATAGAATATATCTTTAGCCATTAAATTGTAATTATTTAAAATATTAACTAACCATTCTTCATTCTTATTAATAAAACTTAAATTATCTTTTTGAATAACTCCTTCTACAATAATTGGCAATGGTAAAGGCGATGCCATCTTTAAAGGTTTATAAGGAAATATCGATAATACCCCATTAGGTTCTAAAAAAGCATATTCAACATCTTCAATAGATGTAATACTCTTCTTACGTAATTCAATCAATAAATCATCTAATGAATATCTTTGTGATACTAAATTCTTATAAATTAATTTACCATCTTTAATAATAATACTTGGTTTACCCCCAAATAAACGATTAAAAGTACGTGATTTTAAACTAATAAAACCTAATATTAATTCCAAAATAACTAAAACACTTACTGGTAAAACAGTATAAAAAATACTTTGTTCTAAGTTTTCAATACTCATTGCGACTAATTCAGCAATTAGTATTGAAACTATTAAATCAATAATTCCTAATTGTCCTACTTCCCTTTTACCCATTATTCGATAAGCTAAAGTAACAAAGAAATAAAAAAATAAAGTTCTTAAAACCGCATCTATCATTTATATCACCCATTATTATTATGGGAATAAATAACTTAAATTAAACATATTATAAATTAGGTGATATAAATGAAACTCTTAAAAAAATATGATTATATCTATAAATTTATTATCTTTATTCTTATTCTAAGTTTTATTTTAACTATAACTAACTTAATATTTAATTTAAATAGTACTATTAATAAAATAATTATTCTTCTAAGTATGATTAGCTATTCATTTATTATCGGTTTTAAAAAAGGTCTTAAAACCGATAATAAAGGATATATAACTGGTCTTAAGACTGGTTTAATAAATATTCTTATCCTCTTTATTTTAAGTTTACTAACCTTCAAGTTAAACTTCTCTTTAAAACAAATAATCTATTACTTAATTATTCTTATTAGTACTATCTTTGGTAGTATTATTGGCATAAATAAAAAGAATTCTAATTAGAATTCTTTTCATCTTCATCTTCCTCTTTAGGAATTGTATAAAGAATAGGACCATTTTCTGGATCAACGAATTGAATCTTATTATTACCTGTAACTGATAAAACCGTACCATCATCACAATTAAGTGAATTACCAACGACACTGAACTTTAATTCTTTACCTCTAAAAGTTAAAGTATTTAAAGAACTAATTACTAAGTTTTCTGTACCTGCTTCTTCCCCATCTTTATACAATGTTCCAACATAAGTTGCAAAATCTAAAGTAAAGTCATTTAATTTAACAACTTTGACATCTGTTACATCTATATTATGATCCGTAATATATTTATTACGATTTTCTTTTAATTTATTAATTGCTTCATCAATCTTACCTTGATCTTCAGAATAACGTTCTACCTTCTTTAAATAATCATCTTTAAAAGATTTCTTTTCTACTTCATAGAAAGTTAATTCAAAATCTGAACGAATATAAGAACTATTAAATTTATTTACTTCTTCGGTATTAGTAACTTTAATTGTCGCATCTAAAGCTGTTCTATCTATTAATTGTGAAGCTATTGTATATTTACCATATTCATTATTGCCAATATATAAATACCATAATACTTCTTCTAAGTTAATTGGTGTTACTAAAGTTAATTTAGCATTATTATAAGATCTTGTCTTACTTACAGCATTATTTTTAATTGTTAATAATTCAGTTGATATCTTTTCACTTTTATCTGTATATTTAATAGCTAACTCTGGAGTTGTATCTCCAGTTAGTTCAACAAAAGCAATATCAAACTTATCATAGTTTACAAAATAATCTTGAATATATTCGCCATATAGATTAGCCCATTCATATTCCGTATCAAAAGTAATCTTTTCTTCTTCATCTTTTAATGGGTTTTTAACGATATTACCAGCTTTACCAGTAAATACTAGATATAAACCGCCACCAACAACAGCTAATAAAACAATAATTATTATTGGATTTAATCTTTTTTTACGTTTAACTAACTTTTGTGCTCCTGGTGTTCTAGGAGGAATATTAGCATTACTAACGTTTGTTTTAGTTTCAACACTAGGTTTAATTACATTATTATCTTGATTATCCATCTTATCACTCTCCTATGTTAAGTGTACTTCCCAATCGGTAATTAAATAATCTTTAGTACTAGTTTGATATTTAATCGTTACAATTATATATTTTTCTAATTCATTAGTTAAACGATTACTAATATTTAATCTTACTTTAGTAATTCCATTACTAGAAGATTCTAAACTATAATCTTTAAGATAAGGTCCATCTCCTACTCCTAATGAAGCCCAATAAACTTTACCATTATATTCCGTTAAACCATAAGCTACATTATTATTAGGGAATAAATTAAATTTATCTTTATCGACATAATTAGCTAATTTATCTTTTAAATCATTAATACTATTAAGACCTTTTAATTCATAAACCATTTCATCTGGATTACCATTTGGTAATTTAACATTAACTTCTTCATAATCATATATATCAGGCCAGCCATAAGTAGCTCCTAAGTAAGCTGCACTAAACCATTTAATATGTGCGCCAATCTTTTCTACATAATTATCATTCGTTAAAGTAGCTGAATTCAATAATTCTTTCTTCTTATTATAAGCGTCTAATTTTTCTTTAAACTCACTATCAGATTCTTTTTCATAAGAATTATTATTTTCGTAATCAGAAACTAAGTTAGCTATATCTTTTTTAATCTTATCAAAACTTAAATCTCCATAATTAATATCTACTTCTAAATCAATATATTTATCTTCAAATTCATTTTCTTTTTCATCACTGTCTAATACTAATGAATCAAGATCATTATCAATAATTGATTTAGCACTAGTATAAGTATTGATATTATGTCTAACAAACCAAACATCATCTTTACTATCTACTTCATATAAAATAACTAAATGAGCATTATCAAATACTTTAGATTTAACAACTCTTTTATTATTTAAATATAAAATCGTAATTTGTTCTTTATTAGCATCACAATTAATACAGAATTGAATCTCTTCCTTTAAGATTAACTCTGGTACCTTATCATTATCTAAATCAATAAAGACTCCTTCATAATTATGACCAGTTAAACCATTATCATTAAAGTATTTAAGATAATAGTCGCCCCATTCACTACCTGTCTTCGTATTATCTACTTCTTCTTTTATTCGAGGACGATTAAATACACTATAATAATCATAAGATACTTTACCAGTTATAAAGATGAAAGCCAGTCCTCCAGCAATAACTAAAGCAACTATTAATGGAATAACAACTGCTAATACTGGATTATAAGGTTTCTTACTAACTCCTCTTTTATTAGTATGTTTAACTTCCCATTTAAGTTCACTAATTGGTAACCAGAATAAGTAAATACCTAAAGTAATAATTGTGAAGAATAACCATTTAAAACACATACCCCATAAACCAAGAGCATGACCATCAAATTCTAATTCATCACCATCAATAAATGTATGTTTAATACGCCAATTCATATTTAAACAAATAGCACATGGATATAATAAACCAAGACTTAATACTGTTATTAAAAATGATAAAAGTGAAATACCTATATATTGTAAAGTATTACCATTAAAGTATGATGTATTAGTTTTTTCATTACCTTCATAATGAACATGTTTAGTTACCCATTTATTCCAAGCTACCGGAATAAAGAATAAATAAATACCTAAAGTAATTACAGATAATAAAATCCATAATAACATTCTACCTAGTAATTGAAAATAATTACCATCAAAAACTAATCGACGTCCATTTATAACTGTATGTTTATATTGCCATTTTAAAACAAAGATAGAAGCTAAAGGTGCTAAAATACCAAAAGTTAAAACTGAAAGTAAAAATCCTAATAATTTCCAACCTATTAAACCTAAAACACCACCATCAAAAAAGCTTTCTGGATGGCCTGTTTCATATTCGACATTTGTTACAGGCTGAGCTGGAGTAACAGGTGGAACTGGCACAACTTGTGGAGTTGGAACCACTTGTGGTTCTGGCGCAACTTCCGTTTTAGTTTCCTTTACCGGTTCAGGTTTACTAACTTCTTCTTTTTGCATTTCACTAATTGCTTCTTGTTGTTCTTTAGAAACCTCTTTAACTTCGTTTATTGCTTCTTTAGTTTCACTTTTTATTTCTGAAACTACTTCATCAATTAATTCTTTTTTAATACTATCTTTATATGCTTCTAATTCTTTTTTAGAAACCGTCTTTTCTTCTTTAACCGGTTCAACTTTAACTTCTTTTTTAACAACTTCTTTTTTTACTGGTTCTTTTTTTACTTCCTTCTTAGTAGTACTTTTCTTCGTCGTCTTTTTTTGTGCTTCTTTAGCTTTAGGATTATTTTGTGATCTTTTCGTAACTTTACTTTTCTTTTCTTTATCTTTCTTTTCTTCTGCCATCTAAACTACCTCAACTTTCATACTCTACCTATTATTTATATAATAACACAAAAAATAAAACTATTAAATAAAAAAGAAACTACTTCATAATAGTTTCTTTATATTCGCCATAAGCTTTTTCGTAACTGCCATAATAATCTTTAATAAATTGTTCTTTATATTCTAAGATATTATCATTTTTAATTGCTTCTCTTAACTCTTCTGTTAAATGAATTAAAAATCTTATATTATGAATTGATAGTAATCTAGCTCCTAATGTTTCATTAGCGACAATTAAATGTCTTATATAAGCTTTACTATAACCCATCTTACAAGTATAACAATCACAAGTTTCAGTTAATGGACTAAAATCATCTTTATATTTCGAATTCTTAATATTAATCTTTCCATATTTAGTTAAAGCATGACCATGACGAGCCAGTCTTGTTGGTGAAACACAATCAAAGATATCTATTCCTCTAATAACCCCTTCAATAATATCTATTGGTTCACCAACTCCCATTAAATATCTTAATTTATCTTTGGGTAGATAAGGTATTGAAAAATCTATCGCATCATACATCATCTTTTTATTTTCGCCGTCATTAGCAACTCCTCCTACAGAGTAACCATCAAAATCCATTGCTACTGTTTCGGTTGCTGATAATTTTCTTAAATCTTCATAAGCTCCACCTTGAACAATGCCAAATAAACATTGATTAGGATTACTATGTACTTCTTTACCTCTTTTAGCCCATCTAAGCGTTCTTCTAACACTCTTTTCCATATAATCATGATCAGCTGAAGCCGGTGGACATTCATCAAAACTCATCGCAATATCACTATCTAACTTATTTTGAATTTGAATCGATTTCTCTGGAGTTAAAAATAAAGTATCCCCATTTAAATGATTCTTAAACTTAACTCCCTCTTCGGTAATATCCTTAGGATTAGCTAAACTAAATACTTGATAACCCCCACTATCAGTTAAAATAGGTCCATTCCACTTCATAAATTCATGTAATCCACCACCAAGACTTACTATATCTTCCCCAGGTCTTAACCATAAATGGTAAGTATTACTTAAAATAATCCCTGAATTTATTGCTTTTAGTTCTTCTACTGATAAGGTTTTAACTGTTGCTTCAGTTCCTACTGGCATAAACATTGGTGTTTCAAATTCCCCATATTTAGTAATTATTTTACCTAATCTCGCTTTACTATTTTTTTCTTCTTTTAATAATTCATATTTTATTTTCATAAGTATCTCTCCAAAACATTAAGATTATACCATGATTATAAAGAAGTATAAAGATATTTTATTTAAATCCAAGACTTGCAATAAACATATAAATCAGTATAATAATAAAAGTTTATAAAAAGGGGGGCAACCAAAATGTATATCCCAGAATTACTAAGTATCTTACGTCAAAAACTTTATGATCGTCAAAATGAATTTAAAAGCTTTAATAATATTACCGAAGAAGATTTAGTTAAAATTAAAGAAGATACGGAAAAGTTTGTTGCAAGTATTGCAAGTGAAGATAAATTTAAACCATATCCTAAATCTAGTTTATATGAAAAAGTCTTAAGTCGTATAACTCACTACACTTCTAATCCTTATTATAAAGATTATGATAAAAGAATCATATATGTAATATTTGCTATGGATCCTGATTTACTAATGTATAAATTATTCTTAGCTACTAATATTCCAAGAGTAAAAAGTAAAGATCCAGATATTCGAGCTGAAGAAAGAAGAAAACATAATCTAGCTGTAAGTACATATCGTAGTGAGTTATTTAAAATCCTTGGTCTTAATGATCAAGAACTATTAAAATACGAAGAAATCTTCTTTAATAAATTTTATAAAGATAAACAATTAGTCAAAGGTGTTAAATTAAATAAAATACATGACTTTATGTCATATACACCATTTATAAGATCATTTAATATAAATGCTTCTCGATACCAAGAATTATTAGAAATAGCTCATAAATGGTTAGATGAAAATAATTATGATGATTATGAAACTACTTTAGCTACTGCTGTATATAACATAATGTCCCAAAATAAAGTATTAGGTGTTAAAACATTACAAGAACAATTTTGTTTATTTATTATGGTTATTGATCCTGAATTAGAAGCTTTAAAAATATATGAAGAAGAATCAAGAATGCCAAATGTTATAGCTCGTTTAAAAGAAAGATTTGGTTTCTATCATCAAGATTTAATTAGAATTGAAAAATTATACCATGAAACTTTCTGTCCGGAAATGAAAGTTAATCCATGGCAATTATAGGAGGATATATGGAAAATATAGATTTAGAAAGACTTAGAAGAGATTTAGATGAAACTAAAGTCTTAATGTTAAGAAACGCTCAATTTGAAGCTATTGATCCCTTCTTACAAAACTTATTAGGTCTTAATACTTTTAATACCGATAATGAATATGATTCTTTATATGCTAGTGCTACTGAAGATATGCGTACTTACTACAAAGCTTTTAATAAACCAAAATCATTTTTATCAATTGGTGCTTCTGGTGAACAAGTTGCTAATGCGATTAATAGTGGTGCAACTGTCATTGATGTTTATGATTCAAATCGTTTATGTCGTTATGCGGTATCTCTACGTTTAGCTGCCATTAAAGCTTTAACTAAAGAAGAATTATTTCTTTTTTACGATACCTTTGATGCATCACTATTTGCTAAACTAGCTGATGAATTAGATGAACTAGCTTTAAACTATTGGGGTAATCTATATCTTATGTTTAGAGAAAATGCTCCATCAATCATTAGAGAAACTCTATTTACATATAAAAGATTAGATAAATCACTTATCTTAACAATGAATCCTTATTTAGATGATCATAACTACTCCCAAATGAAAGATAAAATAAATTCTAGTCAAGTAACCTTCTATGATAGTGACCTATATAGTCTACCTAGTGTTTTAACTAATCAAACTTATGACGCTATGACTCTATCAAATATCTATGAATATTTAAATTATGGTCGTAATATCTCAAAACAAAAAGCTATCCAATATCGTAACTTTGTTATTAATAGTTTACTACCTCGACTAAATCATAATGGAACTATCATGATCTCATATCTCTATGCTTTTAACGAAACTTTAAAAAAAGATTTTGATCAAATGTATCAAAAAGACCCTGATAAAATAGTTCCATCAGGAGCAATGACTTTAGAACAGTATCCATATTACATGCAAGGTCTAACTACCCAAAACTTATCTTATTCTTTATTACTGGATGCTTTTAAAGATGATAATCTATCTTTAATTCCTACTTCTCATATTGAATTTGGTCAAAGTAAAGATATGTCCCATGATTTAGCTCTATGTTTAAAAAGATGACACATTGTGTCATCTTTTATTATTCTTTATTAGTATCATTAGTAATAAACATCGCATCGCCAAAACTAAAGAAACGATATTTATTTTCTACAGCTATCTTATAAGCATTTAAAATATATTCTCTACTAGCTAAAGCTGATACTAACATAACCAAAGTACTCTTTGGTAAATGAAAATTCGTAATTAAAGCATCAATAGCTTTAAATTCATAACCTGGATAAATAAAGATATCAGTATTACCTGAAGTAGCTATAAATTTACCATTATTATTAGTTGCAATCGTTTCTAAAGTTCTTGTACTAGTCGTACCAACGGCAATAATTCTTCTGCCCTCTTCTTTAGCTTTATTTAAAATACTAGCTGTTTCTTTATTCATAACATAAAATTCACTATGCATATGATGTTCTAAGATATTATCTACCTGCACTGGTCTAAACGTTCCTAAACCAACATGTAATGTTACATATGTTATGATAATCCCTTTATCTTCAATTTTCTTTAATAATTCTTTCGTAAAATGAAGTCCCGCCGTTGGTGCTGCTGCACTACCACTTACTTTAGCATAAACCGTTTGATATCTATTTTGATCTTTTAACTTTTCATGAATATAAGGTGGAAGTGGCATTGTACCTAATTTATCTAAGATTTCCATTAAAATACCATCATATAATAACTTAACATGCGTAAGCCCTTCTGAAAACTTCTCGATTACTTTAGCTTTTAATAACCCATCCCCAAAAGAAATAATTGTTCCTTCTTTTAATCTTTTAGCTGGTTTAGATAAACATTCCCAAGTATCATCACCTAAATCTTTAAGTAATAATAACTCAATACTAGCCATTGTTTCTTCTTTAACCCCAATAAGACGAGCTGGTATTACTTTTGTATCATTTAAAACTAATACATCACCTTTATGTAAATAATCAATAATATTCGTAAAATGTTCATGAATAACTTCCCCATTATTCTTATTTAAAACTAATAAACGTGAACTATCTCTTTTAACTAATGGTGTCTGTGCAATCAACTCTTCTGGTAATTCATAATCAAAATCACTAATATTCATAATCTCACTTCCAAACATAAACAATTATACTCAATAACCTAAATAAAATAAAGAATAACTTTCGTTATTCTTTTATTTTATCTTATTAAATAAATTAGTAAATAAACTTAAACCAAGTATTACCACATATATTAAGATATTTAAATGGAAGATATTAATACATATTGCACATAAGAAACCTAATAATAAAGCATAGATAATTCTTCCCATTTTAACCACTGGTGTTGCTTCACTAATCGTTCCTACAAAAACTAAATTAAATAATAATCCACTTTGTACTGTATCAACTAATAAAGTTTTAAAACCAGTACCCAATACTAAAACAATAATCACACTAACAATCGCATAACAAAGTAATGATATAATTGGAATTTCTTTCTTATAATAACTATTAAAAAATAAAATACCATATCCAACTAATACTAATAAAGTACTAGTAACTCCTATTTCTCCTACATAGTTACCTAAAAATAAATTTTTAAAACTATTACTTGCTTCAATTGTTAATTCATAATTATTAGCAACACTCTTAATTCCCATAATCATTAAGATTAAATATAATATACATTTAAATAAAGCTACTTGATTAATAGTAAATTTATTATCAATAAACTTTAACCCTATATCTAATACGATAATAAGTGGTATTGTAAGCCATAAATAATCTAAAGGCCCACAAACTAAATAACATAAAGCATTAATATATGGTACTAAAGAATTAACTACATTATGATAATCTTCATCCTTCTTAAGACCTATATAATAATATATTTCAAATACATAACTTAAAACAATAATTACTATTGGAATTACTAAGTATTGTAAAGATAAGAACATTGATATATATCCATGATTATGAACTACTATACCATTTTTATAAAAACCAAATATAATAACTGGTAAAATACTTAAAATATAAAGTAAATTAATTCCTAAGACTTTATTCTTCTTTAATATATCCTTTTTCATTTCTTCTTTTTCTCCTTATTAAGTAAATTAATATTAGCTGGACAAACATTATTACATAAACCACATTTTATACACGAAGGATCCAACTTCTTATCCAAAGGATTAATATTAACCGGACAAATCTCTACGCATTTACCACATTTAATACATTTAGTTGCTTTAATATCTTCATGCTCTAAAACAAATATTGTTTTAACATTATCATTGACAATCAAAGCTTTAATATTATCGCATTTAACACGACGCATATAATTATTTAAGAAGACATCTTTATCTATTAAATTTATCTTTAATTCATCTAATATTTTATCTAAACTAGTACCATAGCGACATTTAATAACGGTAAACTTCTCTGTTCCATCGACAACTGTTACATATCTTTCACTAACTGGTAAACCATCTTTTAAAGCCGTATATATTTTATTTAAAGCAAATGTATCAAAGAATAATAATTCATCTTCTTTATATTCTTTAAAATATTTCTTCGCTAAACAAGGATTAGTTGTAAAAGGGAATACTTCATCAATTGTTTTAAATATAATATTAGGATACTTAGCAATAACTTTTCTTGCTGCTTCGATATTATTTTCATCATACTTATTAAGTAATAAATATGCATTTAAATTAAAAGCATTAGATACAACTTCTGTTATTTCTAAAATATTTTTCATTTTTTCTTCTAACATATAATTATTATTAAATTGATATGGTTCAATATCCATGCCATTTATAATAATAACTTTATTATTTTTATTTAATTTATCAGCAATTAATTTATTTTCATATTCAATACCTAATTCTTTTAGAATATTAAGTATTTCATCTTTTTTAAGTTTACTTAAATCATCTACTGTATCTTCAGATACAATAGTTGCATCTTCATTATTATTTATTAAAGTAATAACCCCTTTTTTAACTTGGGCTTTACCTGAAATAGTGGCATAAGTCTTAATTCCCTCTTTACTTTCTTTAAGTAATTGATTTATATATACTTCTTCACCATCAGTTACATAAACCTCATCATCACTTTTAGTATAAAAAGTAACATCAAGGGGATTTAAAAACTCCTGTTTTTTTATATTAAGACTTTTTTCATCATTTTTAAACTTATAAGTAAGTTGCACACTAACCACCTATTCTTTCTCTTTATCCTTTTCCTCTAAATAAGTTTTAAGTTCTATTGCGACCTTATCTGGTAATATTTCTTCTATTTCTTCTAAACTAGCGGCTTTAATTTTAGCTAAACTACCAAACTTTTTAATTAGAGCTTTTTTTCTTGATGGTCCAATCCCCTCTATATCATCTAAAACACTACTAATACTGCCTTTACTTCTTAGTGTTCTATGGTAAGTAATCGTAAATCTATGTACCTCATCTTGCATTCTTGTTAAATAGTGAAATACATTACTCATTCTATCTATATTATACACACTAAAATCAGCAGAAATCAAGTCGTTAGTACGATGTTTATCATTCTTCTTTAAACCAACTACTTTAATATCTAAATGTAGTAAATCTAAGATCTCTTTCGCCGCCCTTATTTGATTCTCCCCACCATCGACGATTATTAAGTCTGGTAAAGAAGTTTTTTCAACTAAAGCTCTTTGATATCTACGATAAAGTATTTCTTTCATCGTATTATAATCATCATTTACATCAACTGATACTTTATATTTACGATATTCATTTTTAGCTGGTTTACCATCAATAAAGACAACCATGCCTGATACGGCAAAACTACCAAATAAATTAGAGTTATCAAAGACATCAATTCTTCTTATTTCATCCATCCCTAAAATTTCTGCCAACTCTTCATTAGCTTTTAAAGTCCTTGATTCATCTTTTTGAATCTCTTCAAACTTATTATTTAAATTCATCTTTGCATTATCATAAGCCATCATAATAATATCTTTTTTAACACCTTTTTGTGGTGCCAAAATATTAGTATCTACCACACTACGTATATTATCAATATTTAAAGTCTCAGGTATTAATATTTCTTTAGGTATTTCATTTTTTGTATAAAACTCAGCAATATAATATTCAACATCATCTTCAACATCAATATTTATTGGGAATATTGTATTCTTATGATTTAATAATTTACCATTACGAATAAATAATATTTCAATTGATAAATAACCATTTAAAACATAATAAGCAATAACATCACGATTAACAAAATCATGTAACTCAACCTTTTGTTTATCTAAAACAATATCCATATATTCTAATTCTTTCTTTAAATCTAAAGCCATTTCAAAATTAAGATTATCACTATAAACTTTAATCTTATCCATAATCTTATTTCTTAAGACTTCATCATTACCCTTTAAAAAAGATAATATTTCTTCTTCCATCTCTTTAACTTTATCTTGATCAATATTCTTACTACAATATCCTAAACATTCTCCAATATGATAATAAAGACATAAATCCTTTTTATTACCTTCACATTTCTTTAACGGATATAATCTATTAAGTAAATTAACTATTCTTCTTGCTGCATAGGCATTAGGATAAGGTCCAAATAACTTCTTATTATCTTTCTTTCTAATATTTAAATATCTAGATACTTTAAGTCTTGGATAAGGATTACTAATATATTCAATATAAGGATAACTCTTATCATCAGTAAGCATTATATTATACTTAGGATTAAATTCTTTAATTAAATTAATTTCAATAATAAAAGCTTCTAACTCTGAACTAGCTACTAAATAAGTAAAATCATCTATTAAACTAACCATCTTAGCTGTCTTACCAGTATGTACGCGATTAAAGTAAGAAGATAATCTCTTATGTAAATCTTTAGCTTTACCTACATAAATAATTGTGCCATTCTTATCTTTCATTTGATAAGAACCAGGTTTATGAGGTACTAAAGCTAACTTTTCTTTAAATCTCATCTTGTACCTCCCTACTTTCTAAATAATTATATAAACCTAAACAACCTTCATATATTAAATCATAAGCTGTATCAAAATCTCCTGTATACCACGGATCATCTATTGTTCTTAAATTATCCGTATATTCTAAAAGTAAATGAATTTTATTCATGTTATCATGGCCAAATATTCTAAGTAAATCTCTTCTATTTCTTTCTTCCATTACAATAATTAAATCATATTTATCATAATCATCTTTCTTTATTTGCGTCGCAACATGTTTTTCAATGGTAATTCCTTTTTCTTCTAATTTTTTTAAAGCTGGAGGATAAATGGGATTACCTAACTCTTCCATACTTGTTGCTCTTGATACACAACTATATTTATATCTTTTATTATTCTTATAGATTAAATCTTTAAAAATCATTTCCGCCATTGGACTACGACAAATATTTCCATAACAAATAAATACAATATTATTCATATCTATCTCCTCCAATCTCCCTACTATTATAACCGATAATATAACTTAATAAAACAAGAAAAAAGAAAAAAACTACTTTTTAATTTTTTTCTTTTCTAACTTCGTACGTGATTTAATCTCTTCAACAATTAATTTATCTTCTTTATCTTTCATATCTTGTAAAACAAATAATAAGATATGTAAAGGAATTAAATAATAACAAACCATTCTTAAATAAAGATATAGCATATCAAAGAATTGACTTTTTTCTAAAGAACATAAACAAAATATAATTAAAGCTATTATAGATATATAACCTACTAAACCTTTTTTCATTTTAAATAAATCATTTCTATCTAATACATATATAACATATAAAGCACTAATAAAGGCCATAATATCATATATAACTGTATATGTTAAACTACTATATTCATTTATAATTGATAAGATTTCTGGTAAAAAATATATTACAAATACTAGTAATAAAAAACTAGGTATTGGACTTTTTCTAAATCTATCTTCCATAAATATCACATCCAAACTAAGTATACCATAAACTTTAAATAAATATGATATAATCTATTTAGGTGAAATTTATGAAATTAATAAATGAATCTTTAATTGAAATAAAAAAATCTAAGTTTATTGGTTTATATTACGAAGTACATAGTATTGAAGAAGTAAATACTATTCTAGATAATCTAAAAAAAGAACATAAAAAAGCTCGTCATATGCCCTATGCTTATAAAATAGGTAGTATTGCTAAAAAAACTGATGATAAAGAACCAACTAATACCGCCGGTCTACCTATCTATAATTTAATCGAAAGAAAAAACTTGGATAATTGTTTAATTGTTGTAATAAGATACTTCGGTGGTACTAAACTAGGTGCCGGTAATTTACTTAGAGCTTATGTTGATGCGGCTAATAAAGCTATAATAGACCAATAAGGTCTTTTTTAAATTAAAACATCTTTCATATCTTTACGAGGTCTTTCATGTGGGTCTTGATCTTTATAACCTACACCAAGACAAGAAATAGTATCTAAATCAATATTTAATAATTCCTTAATCTCTTCATTAATTAAATTAGTATTACCAATCCATAAAGTACCTAAACCTAAATCCGTAAAATATAAAATCATATTTTCTATACAAGCACCAATCGATATAATATCCATATCTCTATCTCCTAAATTATCATTATCATAAAATATCATAATTAAATTAGGTACATTTTGCATAATTGCAGCTGTATGAGGTCCAGTATGACCAGGAATATCTTTTGTTTTATTTAAAAGTAATAAAGCTACTTTATCTTTTTCTTCTTTAGATAATATTTTAAATTCCCAAGGTTGACGATTATGGGCACTAGGTGCTTTAATCCCCATTTTTATTCCTTCAAGCAAAATATCTTTATTAACTTCTTCATCTTTAAACATTCTAATACTTCTTCTCTTTAAAATAGCTGCACAAGTTTCCATAATATCACCAATTCAATTGTATCATAAACTAACCAAAATTTGACGGTTTCTTCCCTATCATGCTACAATTTTAATGATTAAGGGGGAACCAAAGTGAGCACTATAAATGACGAATTTGCTATTATCTTACCATTCTTAAAAGATAATAAACGTTTAATTGAATTATTTCAAACTGTTCCAGTCGCTAGTATTGATGTTTTTAATATGACTGCCGAAAACTATGCTAACCATAGCTATGAACAAATTAATGCTGCTGACCAAATAATCCCTCACGGCTTTTATGGTATTTTAGAACATGAAATAAGATTAAATGGTTTAATTACAACATTAAAAAAATATGATCGTGAAATAAACTTAATTGCAGAAACAATGAAAATGCCAGTTTCTGAATTAAAAATCATTATTAAAGATATAAGAGAACCTAAAATAGATACACTTGTTGAACGTCAAAAAAGAAACAAAGCTCAAGCTGATCTTAAAGAAATAATTCGTAAATTTACTTCTATTTATAAAGAAACATATATCAAAAAAATAATTGAAGAACGTAAAAAAACTTTAGAACCACATATTATTCCCAAAAAATCTAAAGAAAAATTAAAACTATCAGTTGCTGATTTCATCTCTCGTATCCAAAATGATGAAATAATAAGAGGTATAAAGTCATATATTACTAAACATTTTAATCTAACAATTAGTAATGATACTGTATCTAAACTAATCTATGCTTCTTTTGAATCTGATTATATAACTGCTATTAAAAATATTTTAGGTGTAAATATTAGTGAACCAGAAGATTTTGAATATTATAAATCAAATAAAAATGGTAATCGATTAAAAAATAACTATGAACGTAAATTAAATAACCAAGTTCAAAATCGTACTGATCTTGAGAAAGAAACTATCTTAAAAATAATTACTTATCGTACTAAATGTAAAAGAACTAAAACTAATGAAGATACTCCTGAATATAATCAGTTAAAAGCTTTAATTAAAGCTGAAGACTTATATTTAACTGAAGAAATAAGTGCTGTTATGAGTAAATGTGAAGATTGTACATTATCATTAGATGATGGTCACTTTACTTTTACTATTCCTAAAGTTTTAACTAAAAAGCAGACAACTGCTTGTCAAAAATATTTAGGTTTCTTAAAAAGAGTTAAAGGTATTCATAATATTATTCAAGAAGAATATGCTCACCGTAATAAAACTTACCAGTTAGCTAACTCTGATCCATCAAATATCGATCCAAATGCTGAACAACAAATAGATATAACTCCTTGGTATACCAGTGATAAAATAATAAGATTATTAAGTAAAATAAATCTACGTAAATTAATTGATTTAAGTAATGAAAACTTTGTCTTATTAAAAGACTTATTATTAAATAAAGGTCTATTATGGGCTTACTTATCTGATAACTTTTCTTTAAAAGATACTGCTATTATTATTAATAACTTTGAATATATAAGTAAATATTGTGAAATTGAAAAATTAACATCTGATAATTTAAATGAAATAACTAAAAAAGCTTATCTATATGGTTATGCTGATGAAGTATTAATTGGTTTAATCGGTATTGATAATGTTGCTAAAATAATTAATTATAATCAGTTTGCTGGTGTAACTGTTACAGATGAAGTAATCAAAAAAAGATTAAATAAAGTAACTGATTTAGCCGTTCGTAGTGAACGCTATAATCAAAGTAGTTTACCTTTCGATTGTAATATTAAATTAGGTAATTATACTTTATCTCGTTACTTAAATAATGATCCAGCTATTTTTACTAGTGGTATTGATACTAAAACATGCTTTTTTGTTTCCGTAAATGAAAATGATTTCTTCTTCTATAGTTTAATTCATAAAGATGGTTATGTTCTAAAAATAACTAATGAAAAAGGTGAAATCATTGCTCGTGCATCATGTTTTAGAAAAAATAATGTCTTAATGATTAATGGTATTAGATGTAAAAATAATAAAGTTGTTCCGGAAAATCAAGAAGAATTAAAAGAAATGATAAGATTAGTTGATTTAATTAAATTAATGGCCCAAAAAATGATTAATATGACTAAAGATGATGAATGCCCTATTGATTATGTTGTCTGCAACCGTGCTGGTATTTTAGAAAATAGTTATTTTGAAGATCACTTTGAAAAACTAAATCCAGTCTTATTTAATGAACCAGTTAATGTTTATTCTGATGAATGGCAAAAATTTGTTCATTTATATGACAATGAAGAAGAACAACTACTTCAAGAGGTTCCTAATAATCCCGAGCATAGCTTTACTACTGACTTTGGTGATCATTATCCTGCTTTATTAATTGCTTCTCGTGATTATCGTGGTCTATTAAGTCCTCGTGATATTTCCATAAACGATCAACCAGATACTTATCGTCGTCCTCGTCAAACACCACAAGTATATATGAAAGATGAAATAACTGATGATATCTTAGCTAAAATAAATCGTATTAGAGCTTTAACTTGTTTCATTGGGGAGAAAAAAATAATCGAAGAAAAACGTCGTAAATACCGTCTAATTAATGATACTAACGATATAGAAAGTATTGTCTTAGGCGAAGACTGGGTTATAATCTATTATTTAGATAAAAGAATTAGAATCCATTATGCTAATCAAATTAAAAGTTCAATTATGGAATCATCTAGATATATTAAAGATAAAAACTATAATGAAAATGGTGTTAAACTATATTACATACCACATAAAAAACAATAAAAAAGAAGTCCGAAATATCGAACTTTTTTATTTAAATAAATTATCTATCGTCTCTTTATCAACTAAACCTATACTCTTATTAAGAAGTTTACCATCTCGATAAGCAAGTAAGGTTGGCACACTCATAATGCCAAAACTCATTGTTAATTCATCAAACTCATCTATATCGACTTGTAAAACATTCTTTTCTTTACTATATTCTTCTAAAATAGGTTCTAACATACGGCAAGGACCACACCAAGTCGCTGAAAAATCAACTACCCATTCCCCTTTATTAATAACTTCTTCATAATTATCACTATTAGTTAGTTTCTTTAGCATTTTCTCCCTCCTCAGGAACAACTATTTTACCACTATCTATTAATATTTGTAAATTTTCTTCAGTTATAACATCATACTTCAATAAAACATCAATAGCTTCTCTACTAAATTCATCTTTATCTTGTTGATCTTCATACTTTTTAGCTAAACTAGTAATTTCATCTAATGAACTTAATGCCCCGCCAAAAGTATTATTTAAAACTGGCATATTAACGATATCATCCATTAATGATTCAGGTAAGTTAATGTTATTAAAATTACAAACAAATTTGACTCCAAAAGATACAAAATATAAAATAATAACTGATTCAATAAAACCAACTATGGCACCTAATATTTTATTAGGTAAACCAAATAATAAAATAAATGATAATAAACGATCTACTAAACCAGTTAGCTTACAAACTATTTTAATCGCTATCATAATAAGAACAAATAATAAGATGAAAGCAATTAATTCATAAACTAAAACATTTAAAACTGATATACCTTTAAAAACGCCATTAAAATTAAAGAATGGAAAATGAGTATATAAAAAAACTGATATTGGATTCTTAAACATATAAGCTCCAACAAAAGCTACAACAGTTCCTAAAAATCTAATACTACTTTCCAAAAAACCTTTTTTATAACCAGAGTAAATACCTGCTCCAAGTAAAACTAATAAGATAACATTAACAACAGTACTCCCTATATTATTAAAAACTAAACTTAACATTTTATCTTCCTTCCTTATTTTAATTATAGTATATTATTAATGAATTTAAAAGCAAAATATGTTAAGATATCTATGAGGTGTTTATATGAAATTTGATAAACCAAAACAAGTAACAATCGTCTTTAAAGTTAGTGATAATATTAAAGAAATGATGATTAAACACTATGCTGATATGAAATGTGAAAAAACTCCACCCTATGCTATCTTTCAAGTTAAAGATTTTGATTGTGTAACAACTTTATATGAATCTGGTAAAGTAATGTTTCAAGGTATTGGTGCTGATATTGAAGCTAGTTATTGGACTGAACAAGAACGCGTTTTAAATAATCGTCTAATTGATACTGAAAGTAAAGATAAAAAAGATAAGAAAGAAGAAAAAAAGGTCTTTATCAATGTCTCAAGTATTGGTTCTGATGAAGTTGGTACTGGTGATTATTTTGGTCCTTTAGTTGTTACAGCTTCCTTTGTTTCCAAAGATAATATCGCTTATATGCAAGAACTAGGAGTAAGAGATTCTAAAAAACTAACTGATGAAACCATTATTAAAATTGCTCCTGAACTAATCAAAAAAATACCTCATACAACAATCATCTTAACTAACAAAGAATATAATGATTATCATAGTACTGATACTAATATGAATAAAATAAAAGCTATCTTACATAATAAATGTTTATTATCAATGGTCAAAAAAGAACCACACTATGACAAGATTGTTGTTGATCAATTTGAAAATCCCAAAAGTTACTATATGCATTTAAATAAAGTTCCGGAAAAAGTAACTAATATAACATTTATGACTAAAGCTGAAGATCAATGTATGTCCGTTGCTGCTTCTTCTATCATAAGTCGTTATATCTTCTTAAAAGAAATGAAAAAATTAAGTGATCGTTTTAAAATTGAAATACCTTTAGGAGCTTCTTCTCTAGTAGATGAAGTTGGTGCTACACTAGTTAAAAAATACGGTCCAGATATTTTAAATGAAATAGCTAAACTAAACTTTAAAAATACAGAAAAAATACATGAATTAATAAAGACAAGATAATATCTTGTCTTTTTATTTACTTAATTGCATAATTAACATTTGTAAAGCTAACTTATTAGTAATCTTCCCTCTTTTAATCTTATAATCTAAATCACTAATCAAGATTAAATAATCTTCTAATTCTTTAGTTTTATAAAGTCTAGTATAACTAAGTATTTTATCTAATTGAAAATCATAATTATACCCTAGTACTTTCATCATCTCACTACGAGATCTATTCTTCATCATTTTAACTAATAAAGTATTTCTTATTTCTTTTGCAATCATAATCATTAACATAATTGGTTCAACTTTTTGAATCATTAAATCATCATACATCTTAAAAGCTTCTTTAATGTTTTTATTCATTACGACTTCAACAAACTTAAAATTATTATCTTCTAAATTCTTACTAACTATATTAATAACATCTTCATACTTTATATCTTTTTTATCTTGATAATATAATTTAATTTTATCTAATTCATTAATTATTAAATCATAATTATTTAAACTATTATTAATTATATAATATAAAGTATCACTATCTATTTTATAATGATCTTTCTTTAATAAATCATTAATTTTATTAAACATATCTTTAGGTTTTAAATCAGGTATTTCAATTAAACCATCTTTATCTTTAATAACTTTAACTATTTTCTTTTTACTATCAGCTTTACCATTTAAAGTAAAAATTAATACAGTATTAGGATTCGGTTCTTCAAGATATTTTAATAAATTATTATCTTTCTTACTTGTTGTTTCTTCACTACTACTCTTTTTACTAGCAGCAAACATATTAGCATTCTTACATACCATATATTTTATATCATCAAATAAAGAGAAGTATGAAGCTTCTTCTAAAACATCATCAATTAAAACATTATTTAAATCAAATGTTGTATAAGCATTATCTTTAACTATTTTATTTATTTCTTCATCTATTAAATGAATACTACTTGAACTAATTAAATAGATATTCTTCATAATGTTTCACCAATTTCATTATAACACAAAAAGAAAGAAGAAACTTCTTCTTTCAATTTATCTCAATCATCAGCTGATGTTACTATATCTTATGTTTAATATCTTAATATGTTCCTTATGGTTCATAAACTTTCTTCTTAAAACCCTTTTTATTAATAATAAATTCTATTGTTCCTGCTTGTTGGGTATTTAAATAATCAATCTGTAATTTATTTAAATTATCTATTGTTTCACTTGATGGATGATTAAAACGATTATTTCTTCCACTACTAATAATTGCTATCTTAGGATCTACTACTTCTAAATACTTATAACTACTACTTGTCTTACTCCCATGATGTGATAATTTAACAATATCTGTCCTCCTTAAATCATACTTCTTAATTACGTCTTCTTCAGCTTCCATCGTCGCATCCCCAAAAGATATAATTTTAGTTTTATAAATCTTTAAATAACTTAAGACACTATTTCCATTTTCATCATCATAATCTTTATAATTTAAATAATTTAAATTCATCTTCTTTGTTTCATAATTACATTGTTTAATCATCGTAACAGCTAACTTTTCATAATTACTTAAATATCCTTCATTTATCTTTAAACAATCTATATCAATCTCTTTTAAGATATTTTCTACTTCTTTAGCATGATCAGCATCTCCATGCGATAAAATAAGTAAATCAATGTCTTTAATTCCTAAAGCTTTCATTAAAGTAATAACATTATCACTTACCATATATTCGCTACTTTTCTTCATCCATTCTTCTTTACTAAAACTAACTACTCCTCCCGTATCAATCATTATAATATCTTTTTTATAAGGCCCTATTATTAAACTAGAATCCCCTTGTCCAACATCTAAAAAATATATATAAGCTCTACTATCACAATAAGGAATTAATATATCTATTAAAACTAATAAAACTAATAAACTAAATAAAATATATTTTCTTTTTCTAATTATCAGTAACAAAATAAAATAATAAATAATCATTTCTAAATTATTAAAAGATAAATATATATTACTTATTGTAATCTTATTTAATAAATTACTACTCCCTTCCATAATTAATATTGCTATATTAAATAATTTATAAAATATTGGTATTATAAAACTTAATAAAGATAAAGGATAAACAATCATACTTACATAAGGTATATAAAATAAATTATAAATAATAGATAAAATATTTACTTCATAAAAATTACTTAAAGATATCGGTAAAGTAAATAAAAAAGCTACTAAACTAAGTTTTAAAGCTTGTAATAACTTATTATTACTTTTAATAAAACTACTACTTAAAAGTAATCCTCCTACACTAACAATCGAATATATAAATCCTACATCCAACAAGACTTTATAATTACTAAGAACAATAACGGCAATAGTAAGTAACAACACCTTTATTGAACTTATTTTAAGATCAAATAATTTATTAATCGTATTAATCGTTAAAAAGACAATACATCTTAATATTGAAGAAGGAAAACCTACTAAAAAACCATAAGTAAATAAAATTATAATAACTATTAAATACTTAACTTTATCTTTAAACCGTTTTAATAACTTTAATAAAATAGCACTAAATAAACCAATATGCATTCCTGATAAAGCAAAAAGATGAGTAATCCCTATCTTTTGATATGTATGATAATTATCTTCTAATATCATATCCTTATCACCTAAGATAAATGCTTTCATATATCCCGTTTGATCTATTTTATTAATTCGCTTTAAAACCCAATTCTTAAACTTATAAAAGAGATTCTCTTCTTTTAATATCTTTATATCTTGAACTGCTAAAGTATAATATATATTCTTATTCTTTAAATACTTTTTATAATTAAAAGCATAGGGAATTGTATTGTTTATTGGCTCTTTTAAATCACCATGGACCAAAACTGTCACCCCATACTTAATTTGTTCTTTTAAAGTATCTAATTCCTCTTTAGTATCAATATAATATGTTGCTACTAAATCTTCCTTACCAGTTAAATCTAAAGATAACTTATTACCATCAAACTTATAATCACTAATTTTCATGACAAATTCATTTTGCTCTAATTTATAAATTGATTCATGAACTAAGACATAATTAAGAATTATAAAATATAAGATTAAGATAATCAATAAAATGATATAAAACTTATTAGACTGTAATACTGTTTTTAATTTTTTCGTATAAAGCGTCTCCTATACCAGAAACATTCTTAATATCTTCAATTGTCTTAAATTTACCTTTAGTATTACGATATTCTATAATCGCTTTAGCTTTTGCTTCCCCAATACCAGAAATACCCATTAGTTCATTTAAATTAGCCGTATTAATATTAACTTTACTAGTCGTTGGTTGCGTGGTCGTATCACTCTTCGATTCACTAGATGAAGTTACATTATCATTACTACTTCCGTTATTACTACTTGTATTACTATTACTTTCAATAACCGTTGCTGAAGAACAATCATTTATTTCTGGTGTTGTGGTAACACATTCTTTATCACTAGTTACATTTAATGCTTTAATTTCACTAGTGGTAAAAATATTAATTACCATTTCATTAGAAACTTGCTTACTTAAATTAAGATATTTAGTTGAAGCATTACTTTTTAAACCACCTGCTAGTTTTATCACATCATTAATAATCATTCCTTTATTAACTTCATAAACTCCTGGTTTTTTAACAGCTCCTTTAATATCAACATAATACTTAATAACTTCTTCTGTTTTTACTTCTTCCTTTTCTTCTTTAACTACTTCATTAACTAAAGCTACATCATTACTTTCTTTCACCTCCTCTTCTTTTTCTCTCGGTAATTTAATATCAAATACTAAAATCACTATAATACTTATCGCTAAGATTACAATGATAATATTTAATATTTTCTCTAGATATTCATCTAAAAATTCTTTCATTAAAATTCCTCCTTCTACCCTATATATTCTCTATAACACCACCTATTTCCTTTTTTATTTTTTAAAAAAAATAAAAAAAGTATCAAATGATACTTTTACATCGCTTTAATTTTATTCTTTAATTTATATTCTTTATTTTCATAATTAACTCTTTGCACAATAAATAAAGCAATTAATAAAGATAAGTTATAAGATCCACCATAACTTAAGAATGGTAATGGAACACCTGTTAATGGCATTAAACCTAAAACTCCTAATAAGTTAATTAAGATATGAGCTAACATATAAACAAAAACTCCATATACTAAAATACTATCTCTTATTGTCCCTGCTTCTTTAGCAATATTAAGTAAGATAAAGAGCATTATAAAATAACCTATAACAACAATAATTCCTACTATTAAACCTAACTCTTCACAAATTATTGGAAAGATAAAATCGGTATGAGCTTCTGGTAAATATAAAAATTTCTGGGTTGAATTACCAAGACCAACACCTGATAAACCACCATTATGAATAGCAATATAACCATTACATACTTGATAACCGGTATCTTCCGCATATCTTTGACATGGATTAGTAAAATTAAGAATACGACTAACTTGATAAGATTGTAAAATATTTTTACCCATTAATAATAAAGCCAAAACTAATACAAAGATGGCTGTAAAACCAAGTTTATAAATATTTCTTTTCTGTTTCTTACCAAATGGTATCGAAAAAAAGATTAAGGCCGTAATAATAGCAATAATTGCTGCTCCTCCTAAATCAGGTTGTAAAGCAACTAAAATAAAAACAATAACCGCCAAAAATAACGGATGAAAAAAATCAAAAAAAGTAATCTTCTTTCTTGAAGAAAGTTTATGAAAGTAAACAGCTAAATAAACGATTAAAACAACCTTCGCAATTTCAATTGGTTGAAAATTAAACTTACCTAAATCATACCAGCTTTGCGCCCCACCGGCTACTTTACCAGCCGCAAAAATCAAAGCTAGTAATGCAATAATTGCATACATTGCAATCTTACTACCATAACGATAAAGTTTAGTTGGCACAATTAACACAAAAAAGCCAACAACATAACCTAAAATTGTCCAAACTAATTGCCTAACAAAAAAATGATTAGGGGCATAATCATAACGTAAAACTGCTGTCACATTTGAAGCAGAAAAAATCATTAATAAACCAAATGCGGAGTAAATAATCATCAATAAAAGCAATGGATAATTTATATTAGCTAAAATCTTTTTCATACTTTCACTCCTATTATAATTTTAACATATAATATATAAGTTAAAAAGTTAATTGAAAAAATTAAACATTTTTATTGTCAAAATTATACATAAATTAATAAACTATATTAGATACATAAAGGAGGTTATTGTATGTATTATTATGGTAATAATGGTTACTATGGTAACTATAATGCCGCTCCAGGATGTGGTGGTTATGTTGGATACACTCAAGGTAGTGGTATCGGCGCAGCCATATGGATTGTTCTATTTATTCTTTTAGTCATCATCATTGGTGCTGGCTGGAATTGGAATAATAATAACTAAAAAGGATTAATAAATCCTTTTTAAATTTGTCTTTTTCTTAAATTTTTGATAAAATGTATGACGTTGGTGATATATATGAGTAAACTACCTAAAGATTTACCTAATATTAAAATATTAGATGAAAAAGATAAAACTTTGAGAAAGAAAAGTACAGAAGTTACTTTTCCTTTAACTAAACAAGAATTAAAAGATATTAATGATATGATGGATTATTTAGAGATGTCCCAAATCGAAGAAACTAGAGAAAAATATGATCTACGTGCTGGTTGGGGTTTATCTTATATTCAAATTGGTGTTCCTAAAAGAATCTTTGTTATGGTTCATGAATATGAAGAAGGTAAATTTAAAAGATATGTTGTTATTAATCCTAAAATTAAGAGTATGAGTGAAGAAATGGTTTATATTGCTGAAGGTGAAGGTTGCTTAAGTGTTAATCGTCCTGTTGAAGGCATTGTTCCTAGACACGCTCGTATGACTATCGAATATTACGATGAAAAAGGTAATAAACAAGAATTACGTGTTAGAGAAGAATTAGCTGTCGGTTTCCAACATGAATTAGATCATTTAGATGGTATTCTCTTTACTGATCATATTGATCCTAAAAATCCTTTTAAAAATCAAAATAGATATCGTTCAATATAAGTCTTTAAAAAGACTTTTTTTAATGAAAAAAACTAGATTACTCTAGTTTTCATTACTTATCTTATCTAAAACAGCATTAATAATCTTTCTAACATTATCATCGCTATATTTTTTAGCTAGTTCAACTGCTTCATTAATGGCCACTATATTAGGTGTATCATCTTCATATAAGATTTCATATATTCCAATTCTTAAAATAGCCGCCCCTGTTTTATCAATTCTTTTAATTGTCCAATCTTTCATATGTGAGTTAGCTAACTCATCTATTTGTTCTTCATGCGTAATAACGCCATAAACTAAATTTCTCACAAATTCATTATCGACTTCTAAATTTTCATTTATTAAATTTTCAATATTATATTCTAACTTTTGATTTTTTAATATATCAGCTTGGTATAAAATAACCATCGCTATTTCTCTTAACTCACTTCTAGTTTTCCCCATACTTGTGCACCTCTAAAAAGCATTATAACACACTTTTTCTTATTTTTTAATTACTATTTTCAATTCCTTCCAGTAACTCTTTTACTTTATCTGGTTTACTAAATTTAATTAAACCTTTAGTTACATCATAAAACTTATTTAATTTAATTAAAGTATCTTCATCCTTAGCATACTTAACTAAGTCTTCCCTACTTAACTTCTTCTTTAAATAAAATGGTTTTAAATCTTTATCTAATGGTTTAAAACCATCTATCTTAACGCGATACCAACTACCTAAACCTTCAACATATTCATAAATCATTCCTGGTATTTCATAATCACTATAATATCTTTCTAAAGAATGAAGATAAACTAAGTCATAAGTCATTAAATCACTATTCTTATCTTTTCTTGTATCTTTTAATACTATATCTTTAAAATTATTAGTTTCAATAACTACTACTTCGCTATCTTTCTTAAAAACTTTAATAATTACTCTTTCTTCTTTAATTATTTTATCTTTAAGTAAAATAGCATAGACATTATAATGCATTATATCTGTTAAACCATAAAAATAATCATCTTGATACATTATTTTTTAGATAACTCCTTTAATTCATATAATAAATTAATTGCTTCCATTGGAGTTACTTTTAATGGATCAATTTCATCTAATTTATCCATCACTTCAGTATTTACTTCTGGTTCATCAAAATCAAAAGCTACTTGTTCGGTATTGCGTTTAGTTACTCCTTCATCTTGTTTTTCATAATAATCTAAAATACTTTCCGCACGTTCTAATACTTTAGTTGGCATTCCGGCTAATTTAGCGACATGAATACCATAACTTTTATCAATTGCTCCTGGACTTACTTTGTGTAAGAATGTTACATTACCATCTTTTAAATAAGCTTCAACATGAACATTTTTAATTCCTTTAATTTCTTCTAAAGCTGTCAGTTCATGATAATGGGTACTAAATAAAGTCTTACAACCTATTTCATTATTGACATATTCTAAGATAGCTTGGGCTAAACTCATTCCATCATAAGTTGCTGTTCCACGACCTAATTCATCAAATAAGATTAATGAATCCTTAGTTGCATTAGCAATTGCATTACGGGCTTCCATCATTTCTACCATAAATGTTGATTCTCCTGATACTAAATCATCAGAAGCCCCAATACGCGTAAATATCTTATCAAACATTGGTAATTTAGCTTTCTTAGCTGGCACAAAAGAACCCATCTGGGCCATAATAATTATTATTGCTAACTGACGCATAAAAGTTGATTTACCACTCATATTAGGTCCTGTAATTAATAAAGTATTAGTATTCTTATCCATCTTACAATCATTAGCTACATATTCACTCTTACTAACTCTTTCAACAACTGGATGACGTCCTTCTTCAATCTCAATAACTCGTTCATCAACTATCTCTGGACGAACTAAATTATATAAATCAGCAGCAGTTGCTAAACTACATATAGCATCAATCTCCGCAATACTCTTAGCAATATCTTTTAAAGTAAAGATTTCTTTTTTAATCTTCTCTTTAATATTCATAAATAAATTATATTCTAATTCAATAATCTTCTCTTCGGCATTTAATATTAAAGCCTCTTTTTCTTTTAATAATGGACTTATAAATCTTTCACAATTAGTTAAAGTTTGTCTTCTTTCATAACCAAATTCATCTTTAACTTGATTAACTTGACCTTTACTAATTTCAATATAATAACCAAATACTTTTGTATAACCTACTTTTAAATTCTTAATTCCGGTTCTTTCTCTTTCTTGTTCTTCTAAAGAAGCAATAAAGTCTTTACCACCACTACGAATCTCTTTAAGTTCATCTAATTCTTGATTATAACCATCTTTAATTAAATAACCTTCTTTTAAACCTAATGGTGGATCTTCATAAATACTTTTATCTAATAAATCATATAATTCATGTTCATCACTAAAGTGATAATCAAAGCCTAAACTATTTACTTTTTCTAAAATACTAGGTAATACTTTTAAACTTCTTTTAATTTGTAAAACATCACGGGCATTTAAATTACCACATACTGTCTTACCACATAATCTTTCTAAATCATAAACTTCATCTAAATCATTTAAAAGTTCATCTTTTAAAATAAATTCTTCTCTTAATTTACTAATCATATCATAACGATGATTTATTTTATCTTTATCTTTTAATGGACTTCCTACCCAACTTTTAAGCATTCTACTACCCATTGCAGTCTTTGTCTTATCTAGTAACCATATTAAACTATAAGTTCTTTCTTTTAATCTTAATGTTTCAAATAACTCTAAATTTCTTACGGTATGAACATCCATCTCTAGATATTCCAATGGATTAACTATTTCTACTTTTTCTAAATGATCTAATTCTTTTAATTCTTTAACTACTAAAAAATAAAGTAAATGTTTAATTCCTAAGATATATCTCATTTCTTTAATATCTTTATATAAATATTCATATTTATCTTCTAAATAATTACTACATATATTAACATCTATACCATATGTATTACGTAATAAATCAATAAGTTCAAATTCATCATTATCATAAAATACTACTTCTCTTAAATTTAAATTTAATATCGTATCAATTAATTTATTTTTATCTTCATGTACATCTAAGATATATAATGAACCAGTTGAAATATCACTATAAGTAATTGTATAAGTTCCATTAATCTTTAAAATACTACCAATATAATTATTATCATATTCTTTAAGCATTTCATAATCGACAACAGTACCTTTACTTATTACTTGAACAACTCCTCTTTTAACCATTCCTTTAGCTGTTGCTGGATCTTCTAATTGCTCACAAATAGCTACTTTATAGCCTTTACTAACTAATTTTTCAATATAAGGTTTAACACTATGAAAAGGAACTCCACACATCGGTACACGTTCATCAAGTCCGGCATTTTTACCTGTTAAAGTAAGTTCTAACTCTCTACTACATAAAATACCATCTTCAAAAAACAATTCATAAAAATCCCCTAAACGATAAAATAATAACTCATCTGGATAATTATCTTTTATCTCCATGTATTGTTTCATCCCAGGGCTTAATTTACTTCTGTCTACTTCATTTCTTTTCATAATCATCACAAAGTTTATTATAACATAAAAAAAGAAGATTTTTAATCTTCTTCTACGACATATGGATCATATTTAGTTCCACTACCAGTAATATTATCTGTTCTAATATTTATAACTGGACGAACACTTAATACAGCATCCTTAGAAACACTAACTACTTCATTATTCTTAAATGCCCATACATTATCTATTCCATTAGGATTCATAAGTAAGAAACCATTAGGTGTATTTAAATAACTACTACTTACATCTTGATTAATTAAATAAGCTTCACTAACTCCTAAAGTTCCAACATCTAATAACCAATATCCTTCAGGATTTCTAAAATCTTCTTTATTATAATCAACATCATTTAAATAAGAGAATCCCCATTTAATTAAATAACTTTGATTATTAAAGTTTTCTTTATACCAATCATTTAATACTTTTTGTAAATTACTTCCATCATATTCATTAAATGAACCATATGAAGATGAAAGAATAACATCATCAAGGATTAATCTTAAACTACCATCACCATTAATTCTAACTATTCTAAATAACATATCATTTACCACAATGTAATTAGTAGTTGCATCACCTTTATAATAATAAGATAGTCCATCATCATCTAGAGCTTCTACTAAACCATCAATATCGATATTATTAGTACCTTCCGTTAAAGTAATAATACATACCGTATCTTGATTAAGATAAGGAATTGAAATCTTTGAAGTAATTGGATCAAAATTTAAATTAGCTCCAGTTGTACAATTCATTTCACCCATACTTCCATCTGTATCTATTGTATCGCTAAATGCTCCTTCTTTAACCATTTTATCGTAAATATAACCATCAGTTCCAACAACTGATATTTTAACATTATATTCACCTCTATTATCTTCAACTAAGTTAGCTGAAAAAGTAACACCAACAAAACATAGTAATGAACAAGCAATAACTAATATTGGTACATACATATTATTGATTTTACTACCATTAAATACTGATTGATTTTTATTTTGTACACGTGCAAGTTCTTTATCAGGATCAAATTTTCTCATACAATAACACTCCCATATCTTATTTAATTATAAATTATTTATAAATAAAAATCAATTAATACCATAAAAAAAGATTGATAAAATCAATCTAAGCACTAATCGTAATTAAAATTGCGATTATTGTTAAAAATAGTATAACTAAATATCTTGATAAAGCATCTTGTTTCATATACTATTCCTCCAAACTATATTTATTGTACAAAATCATCTAATTAAGCGCAACCTATTTACCAAAATTTAACAATGATTGACGTCAATTAAATACGATTAATATCTGATAGTATTTTATATGTTTTATGAATAACTTTCTTAGATACATAAGTAATACTAGGTAATTCATGAACACTATTTAATTTATCAACTGCTGTTATAATAAAACCTTCTTTATATCTTGGTGGAATTATATTTAAAGGAAACATATGTCTTAAAATACAATTGGTAATCTTTTTATCTTCTAATTCTGGAAAGTATTTAACATAGTTAATAGAAGCATCTTTAGCATGGGTAAATCCATGCATTTTATACCAAGGTTTAGGTTCTTTTAAAGCTTTAACATAACGACCATTTTCTAACTTTTCTAACTCTGGAGTACTAATCCATGCTTGACTGTAAAAGTCATGTAATAAACCGGCTATCGCACATATTCTAGGTGAAGCACCAAAGTAACGACTAGCCATAAAAGCTTTAAAAGAAACTAAAATCGAATGATCCCAAACCGATAAGTTATAATGATGCATAAATAACTTTCTCTTTTGAAATTCTGGATTTCTTAAAATATCTTCAACTATTTGATACCATTCATCAAAAAACGGATTCAAAACAATTGATGAATCAATATATTTAATAATATCATTATCGTAGTAATTCATTATAATCCCTCCAAGTAATCAATTGCATCTTGTAATTTACTTACTTTAACAATCTCTATTTTATATTTTTTATCTTTCTTAACTTTCATTGCTTCTTCATAGTTACCTTCTGGTACTAAAAAGACATCAGCTTTATTTTTAACAGCTCCCATTAACTTATATTTAACGCCACCAATTTCTCCAACAGTGCCATCTAAAGCAATAGTACCTGTTCCCACAATCTTCTTACCATGTGTTAAATCTTGTTTAGTAATAGCATTATAAGTCATTAAAGCCATCATTAGTCCTCCACTAGGACCAGATTCTTTATCTTTAGAAGTAATCTCTACTCGTAAATCACTATCTATATCAAATGTTGTAAGAGCTGATATTCCCATATACTTCTTACCATCTTCAACAAATACTTTAGCTTTAGCATTAACTTCTTTATCATTTCTTATGACTTTAACATTTAAAGTTTCGCCTTCTTTGGCTTTTTGAACTAAATCACTTAATTCATTAATATCAAACAATTCTTGATCATTAACAGCAATAATATTATCCCCAATCTTTAAATCAGTATCAGCTTTTGGATCAATATAAGCAATATAATTGGTTTTATCTCCAATTTCATAAGCAATACCTGCCGCTTCCATTGCTGCTACTGTTGCATAATCTTTACTTTGTTCTAATTCTAACTTATCACGTTTCTCTGCATCTTTAACTGTCTCATTTTCATACATTGAATCACTTTGTTTAACTACTTCCCAATCCGGTAATAAAAGTCCCATAACAACATAAGGAATCTTCCCTCTAATGACCGAAACATAAGCCATATTAAAAGAACCATCTATTTTTACTTCTTCACCATTTACTAAAACTCTATTTTCTAAATCAATAATACCTCCTGGCATTTCAACATCATATGGTAAATCAATAAATGTTATTAAAAGTAAAAATATTATAACTATATAAAATAAATTATCTTTCATAAAATTTTTTATTTTTTCATATAGATTAGTAAACATTATATCACCTTAAATATTATATCATTTATGAAGGTAAAATATGAAAAATATCCTAAAAGAAACCATTTTATTGACAATAATTCTTATTTATTTTATCTATTGTCTAACTAATAATGAATATTTAACTACTAAAACTATCTATAGTATAACCATTTGGTTAAAAAAAATACTTCCTACTTTATTCCCTACTTTTATTATTGCTGATCTAATTTATCATTCTAATCTTCCCTATTACTTAAATAAATACTTCCATCTAAATTATATCTATCTCCTAAGTATTATCTCTGGTAGTCCATCTAATGCTTATATCTTAAATAAATATAATCAAGATTTAACTAAATTACTTGCTGTAACTAAATATACCTCTCCTATCTTTACTTATACCTTCTTAAAACTAATCTTTAATTCAAAAATAGCTCTTTTAATTATGTTAAGTAATATAATCTCTAATATCTTCTTAATCAAAATAATAAAGCCTCCAAAACTATCCTTTACTAAGCAAAACTATTCCTTTTTTAATACCTTAATTACAAGTATTAAGAAAAATATTAATACTTTAATAACTATCTTAGGTACTATTATCTTCTTTAATACTTTACCTTTAACCAAAATTAAAAACATCTATCTTAAATCATTTGTTTTAAGTCTTTTAGAAATAACAACCTCTCTAAATAATCTAAGTCTTATTAATATTCCTTTAACTATTAAATTAATCTTTACCCTTATCTCTATATCTACTTGTGGTTTATGTATTGAATGCCAAATAAAAAGTATCATAAATGATACTTTAATTAACTATCCTAAATACTTATTTTATCGTTTTCTTCATCTAATAATCTTTTTCTTTATAACTTTTCTTTTAATAACTATCTTTATCTAACTAAAGTATAATCAAAAGTTAAATTATTTTCTGGTACTTCATCACTAAACCATATTTTAATATTATGCACTTTAGTATAACCAGCTTCTAAATTATTAGTAATAATAACATATCCGTTACCTATTTTTTCTAAATCACTTAATTCATATACATATAAATCATCAATGCCAATTCTTACTTTAGATAAAATCTTATCATCTCTAAGACTAGGTTCTATAACTACTTTATATGTTTCATTTTGTTTATTATTATTAGTAACTGTATAAGTAATACCTTCTTGATTTAAACCTTCACCATTACTTAAATATTGAATTCCTTTTACTTTAGTATCATCTAATACAGAAACAAAACCTTTATAATCTGCTACTTTATTAGCTTGTCCTTTATTAATTGCTGCAAAGGCATAGCAAATTGAAAAGACTAAAAAAAGTAACGCTAAGATTTCAAAAAAGATTTGTCTTTTTAATACATTATTAACTACCATACACTACCTCATAAGGATTATTCTTACTACCATCCCCCAAGATAATCTCCGCATCAATATATAATTTAATTATTTTTCTTGCCCCTAAATTATTATTTTTATTTTTTCTTACGATTAAACCATTATCTAAATAATAAGCTTCATTATCACCATAAGTATTTAGTAACCAATAACTATCAGTTAACCATGAATGATAATTTCTTACATTATTAAGATTAACATTATTATCATTAAAACTTGCTAAATAATCATCAATACTTAAATAATCATCTTCTAAAGGATTATAAGTACTATTCTTTATTTCATCTTCAACTAAAACAATACGATTATTCATTAAACCTACAATACGATAAAGGATATTATTATATTTAACATAATTATTTACTTCATCCCCATAATAATGATAATTATCTAATTCATCTTTATAAACATTAGGTGAAATAACAATTTTATCTTTTAATAAGTTCGCTTGTTGATATATTTTTAAAGTAACTACTTTAGCTTCTGAAGTATTGTTATAAATCTTGATATTAAAACTCGTAAAGTCATTATCATTATCTGCTCCTAAAGCATCTAACTCTTGGGTATAAATAATATTATCATCTAACTTTTGTACTTCTCCATTATTAATACTATAAGTTAAACCATCTAACGAATTAGTTAAGACTTCAACTACAAATGTTGCTTTAACTACACCATTATTAATAACTCCTATATCACGACTAATAAAGTCTTCTACTTTAACTTCTTTTATATTATCTGAAGTAGATATTTTTAAACTATGATCATAACTTTCAAATTCTGAAGTATATATATTATTACTCGAATCTTTAGAATAAGAAAGACCTAAAAGTAATACTGAAACACTTAATACTAATATCAATACCAAGTAATACTTTCTATTCATTTAGCTCACCTACTATCTAAAATAATTTTAACATAAAAAAAGAAACAAATAAAGATTAAAAAAAGAACAACCATTTTTATAGTTGTCCTAAAAATAAAAGACTATATTAATTTATTATAAACAAAAGATAAAACTTATTTAACTGTTCCCTTATGCTCTTCAAACTTGACAGGAACATCTTCAAAAGCTTGAATATGATCTTTTATCAAGTTCATCTCTTTAGATTTTGATAGTAAAGTAGAAACTCTCTTCTTTTGTTCCTTGCTTTTAAAGCTCTTTACTATATTTTGCATAAGAAATCCTCCATCCTTATTTTTGCTTCAAGAAATTTAACTGCCATCTATTATAAATCAATTATATCAATTAATTAGAATGAAGGCAAACAAATTTCATAGTTCAAATATTATATTAAGTTATTATTTAATTGTCAATTAATATTAGATTTACAAAATAAAAGAAACAAATAAAGTTTCTTTATCATATTTTATATTAGGGTGATCATAATGCGACCAAAACGTCCACGTAATTCCTTTTTAACTCTAATCTTTATCTTTTGCCTAAGTATCTTAATCTTTTATCAAATAATTATTACTTTAGTTCTTCCATTACGTTTTAATATCATTGTCTTACTTATTGAAACCTTTATTTTATTCTTTTTATTATTCCGTTTATTATGGCCTTTCTAAGCATTAAATACTATTTTAGCTGAACTATTTAAATAATTAATTAACTCTCTAACCATTTGACAATTATTTAACTCATTATCTGTAAAATTAATAGTTAAAGGTAAACTAATTAAAATATCTAAAAATACTTTTTCTTCTGGTAATAAACTAAAAACATCATTATACTTTAAAAAAATCTCACTAAAAGATATATTTAACCATTCATTTTGATAAAAATGATATAAATCTAAAACGGGACTATCTATCGTATAATTATCCCAACTAATTAAATACTCTTCATCATTTTTAAGAAAATGATCTAATTTTAAATTATTATGTACTAAAGCTACTCGTTCTTTATTCTTATCTTTAATCATTCTAAACCATTCGTCTAACTTATCTTTAACATACATATTAGCTTTATATATTAAAGAATAATTTCTTAAAAACAAATAATGACTAGGTGTTAAATATTCTTCTTGTAAAAACTTATTAAAATAATCTTCATATAAATTACTTAAATATAAAATATTACTATTAATCTTTTCATAAACCTCTTTATATTTATCATTAGTCACACTTTTAAAATAACTCGTCTTACTATGTAATAAACCTACTAATTCAATTAAATCTAAAGCTTTTTGTTCTTTATCTATACTAATATCATCTTGATATTCTAAAACTAATAAATCATCTCTACTATCTAAAGACATATTAGGTAGATAATTAAAATTACGACTTTTTAAATATTTATATAAATCTTTATAATTTATCTGAGGATTTTCTTTTAATGCATAATCGCCATCCATTGTATTAACAATATAAACTTTATTCTTCCTTGTAATCTTATAAGGTTTATAAATCTCATTAAATACTTCTAAACTTCTAGTCATCTTGATATTCTGGAATAATTAATTTATCTCCCATCTTTAATTTATCTACTTCATTATATAATTTAACTGTATCTAATGAAGTATCATAAAGTTTAATAATTTGTTCTAACGTCTCATTTTCTTTGACAATATGAATATGATATTTAACATATTCATTTTTATTTACTTCCGTAACTTCCTCAACTGCTTCTTTCTTCTCCGTACTAGTAGTTTCTTCAACACTTAATACTTCACGATTATCTTCTTCGACAACTGGTTCTTCTTTCTTTTGTAAAAATTCTTCAATTTCTTTCACTGTTTCATCATCAATTTGTTCTACTGCTTGCAATTGCCCAGCAGCATCTATTACTTCATCTTCAACTCTGTTTTCAACTTCTTCTATTTCTTCCGGTACATCTTCTTCATCATAAGTAATACTAAAATCAACATTAACTTTAATTACATCTTCTTCGATTTGATCATAAGTAAAATCTTCAATATCAACCTTAACTGTATTTATCATAACATGTTCTGGTAAAATAGCAGTAAATGGTAAACGATATTTAAATAATTCTTTCTCCGTTGTATCATTATGCGCTTTATAATCACCAAAAATAATAAAGTCTCCTGATACCTCACCATCATAAACTTTTTCTTCATGTTCTAAAGAAATACTAGTAATACTAGCAATTGCTGTTTTAAATACAATCTCCTTACTAAAAGGTATAACTTGTTTCATATATATTCCTCCTAGTTTATATTATGAAAAAAAGAGAATTTAATTACTAAAAATAGCATTAAATATCTCTTTATAATTTTTAACTAGAATAATTTTTACTTTATCTTTTATTACTTTTGGTATTTCTGATAAATCACAAGCATTTGTATAAGGAATAAATATTTTCTTTACGCCATCATTATAAGCCCCAATTATTTTTTCTTTTAAGCCCCCAACTTTTAAGACATCACCTTTTAAAGATATTTCTCCTGTCATTGCAATATCTTTAGGTACTTCAATATTAGCTAGTAAACTTATTAAAGCGGTCGCTATTGAAACTCCTGCTGAAGGACCATCTTTTTTAATTGCTCCTTCTAAAAAATGTATATGAATATCTTTATTCTTAAAGATTTTTTCTGTTAAATTAAACTCACTGTGATTAGCTTTAATATAACTAATTGCCACATTAACTGATTCATCCATAGCTTGCCCAATCATACCTGTAACTTTAAATTCACCTTTACCATCAAATAACGTCGCTTCTACTGGCATAACCATTCCACCCATTGGTGTATAAGCTAAAGCATTAACCATACCAATATGATTAGTAATCGCTTCATTTTTAATATCATACTTATAAGGACCTAAATACTCATTTAAATCACTCTTCTTAACCGTTACTTTAATTGGACTATTAACTTCTCTAACTGATTTAGTTACAATCTTTCTTACTATTGTACTAAGATTTCTTTGTAAATCACGTACTCCAGCTTCCTTAGTATAACGATTAATAACTTCCATAATAATATCATTAGTAAATCTAATTTCTTTACTACAAACTAAATGTTCTTTATATATATTTGGTATTAAATAATTCTTTGCTATATCTAATTTTTCAAACTCTGTATAACTAGATAACTCAATAATTTCTAAACGATCATATAAAGCATCTGGAATATCTTCTTCATAATTAGCTGTTAATATAAACATAACTTCTGATAAATCAAAAGCTTCTTCGACATAATTATCAACAAAATTATTATTTTGTTCTGGATCTAGTATATCTAATAAGACTGAGGCTGGATCACCTTTATAATCTTTAACCATCTTATCTATTTCATCAATTAAGATTAGGGGATTAGCTGTTCCACATTTCTTTAAAGCTTGAATTATTTTACCAGGTGATGAACCAATATAAGTTCTTCTATGACCATTTAATTCAGCACTATCATTAAGTCCTCCAACACTTATCTTATAAAATTCTTTATTTAAACTATTAGCAATTCCCATTGCTAAAGAAGTTTTACCTACACCAGGTGGTCCAACTAAACAAATAATCGGACTTCTTAAATTTTTATTACGTGTTTTAACGGCAATATATTCTAAGATACGATCTTTAACTTTATCTAAACCAAAATGAGTTTTATCAAGACTCTTTTTAATCTTATCTAAATCAGTTTCATCCTCAGAAACAATTCCATATGGTAAGTCTAAAACTAAATCTAAATAATTACGAATAATACTTACTTCGGGACTCATTTCATTAGTATAATCTAACTTCTTAACTTCATTAACTAATTTATTTTTTAATTTACCATCACATTTTAAATTATTAATTCGTTCTAGATAATCACCAATTATTTCATCTTTTAAATCGGTCTCTCCAAGTTCTTTTTTAATTGCCTCCATCTTCTCACGAAGCACAATTTCTTTTTGGGTTTGTTCAAAATCTTCTCTTAAAGCATCATCTAATTTTAAATCTAATTGTGCAACTTGTAACTCAATCGATAAGTCATAAACTAACGCATTAGCACGATGATAAGGATCTACTTCTTGCATATATAATAATTTCTTTTCAATAGTAAAAGGCATAAAAGAAACTATTATATCTGTAATCTTATTTAAATCAGTTAAATCTTTAATACTAGATAAAATACTATTACTAATTGTTGAAGAACATTCAATATAATCATTTAAAAGCTCTAATATTTTTCTTCTTAAAGTTGTTATTTCTACTTCATCATAAGTAGGTATTTCAATATCCATAACGTGAGCTTTTAAAATATCTCCATCAGCTATTTCATTAATATATTCTAAGATTTTAACTCTTTTAACTCCACTAACAACCAGTCTTAAATTACCATTTTGTAACTCCATTTTACTTTTGATTTTACCAACTACACCAACTGCTGGTAAATCAGATACATCTGGTGATTCTTCATAAGGATCTGTTGGGCAGACAATCAAAATCTCCCCATTATGTTTATTCATCGCTAAGTTAATAACTTTGTTACTTATATCATTACTTAAATCAAGTCTTACATCTTGAAAAGGCAGAAGGACAATCCTCTTTAGAAGCATTACTGGTAAATTGTTTTTCATGTTCCGCCTCCTTAAGATTAACATTAAAATCTATTATAATTTTTTCAATTTTTTTTGTCTATGAATTTTACAATTTTTTACAAAAAAAAGAGCAAAAATTTTATATTTACTCTTAACTTTTTTTCTTCTTATAACTATTAATTAAATGATTAACTCTTTTTATAACTTTTATGTTTTTATTCCTCTAAAAGTTTTAAATCATCTTCATAATAATCACACTTATCACTCTTATTACGAGTTACTATTTTTTTCGCATCAGCAAAGCTATTGGTACTAGTATTATATTTAATACTATATATTGTATAAACTAAACTATCTTCTCCACTAAACTCTGTATCACAATTATTTTCTTCATTATTACTAAATACAATAAAGTTAAATTGATTAGTAGCTCCTGATTTATATACTCGTTTTTCTAAATTACCACCATTATTTGGATAAGTATCATCAAGATTAAAATTAATTGTATTACCTTTTACTAAAACTAAATGAAGATTATCATTAATAACCATATTATCGCCATAGAAATAAACATTAATATTTTCATTCATCTTTTCTTTAATTGTCGTTAAATTATTATCAATATTATAAGTTTCTCCATCTACTTCTTTCATACTATTTTGACCAAATAAATAATTTATTTTATTAGCACTAATATATTTAGCTCCCCCACTAGATACATAAGAAGCTTTCTTACTCCACATTTTTACAGTTCCTAAACAATCATTAACTAAGTATTTAGTAATAGATTTATCTTTTTTAACTTGATAAACAAACTTATAACTATCTATCGTACAAGTTTCATTTAAAGTTAAAGGGATTGTTAATTTAACTTCACGACTATATATTCCAATATAATCACTCATATCTACTACTTCATCAGTTGGTGTAGTTTCAGGTTTATTTAAATTTTGATCAACAACTGGTGTCGCTGGCGTATTACCAGTTACTTTATCTTTATCATTACCATATAAGCCTTCAGCTTCTTGTACCTTAGTTACCGAAAAGAATACAATAGTAAAAATGGTAATAAAAAATGATAAAAAATATAATTTATTTTCTTTTAAATTAGTAAAGAAAACTTTAAAGAAAAGATAAGTACGATTCTCTTTAATTGTCTTTTCTTTTTTTTCTTCTTCATTTAAATTTATTTTCTTCATATAATCACCTCTATTATTAGTAACATAATTATATCATATATATTACAATAATAGTTTAAATAAACACTATTTAAACTATTAATTTTGTTCATAACTATATTTAAACTTATGAATTGCTAAATGCTTTCCTTCTAAATCGTAATTCATAAAATATATATCATAATCACCAGATTTACTTGGTAGAGTATTATATTCATCATTTGTTTTATTGTAAATAGAAAAGTATGCTGTTTTAGATGAATGGAGTTGTGATGGAACTAAAACCTTTAATTCTTGTTTAATTTCTTCACTTAAAAACCAATTATTACTATCTTTAATACTTTTTTCTAATTCAGTTACATCCTCTAAATCATAATATGCATTTACAATAACATATTCAGTTTTATCAGCAGAAGCTTTACCTATTTCAAC
This sequence comes from uncultured Bacilli bacterium, assembly GCA_947625425.1. The sequence goes on along the minus strand of CANQOH010000001.1, from coordinate 50,033 downwards.
TATATCAAGTTCACCATTACTAGGAAGTTTAGCATCTATAAATTCTTTATATGCATCGATTTCATGATAGTCAGGTAATTCTAAACTAACTAAAGTAGAAATACCTCCATACATAAGAAGAATAATTGAAGCAATAATCCCTATTATGATATTTCTAGAACAATTGTAACCTTTATTTTTGTATATAATGCCAAGAACAACAGAAATGATAGGAATTGGTAAAAAGCACAAGTAAATCCACATATATCTAAAATCACCATTACCATGATAATGAAATACGTACTTTAACAAAGCATTAACTAAAATAAATGAAGCAAAAAGACTAATTATCGTAGCAATAAATAAAACATTTAATAATTTATTTACTTTATTAGATTCTTTTTGAGAAACTTGATTTTCGCCTAGATGTTTTTCTAAAGAAGTTATATTTTTTCTTATAAATTCAATTAAATCTTCATCACAATATTTTTTCTGAAGAATAATCAATTTTTTATTTTTCGGATACATCAAATAAATATTGGTATCTGTTTCAACACCTTTACCTATCTCAGAATAAGATATTTTTAAGGAATCTTTTTCACCTTTTCTAATAAAATAATCTTTATAAAATTCAGTATGTAATTTAGTTTCTATCTGACCTTTTTTTATAGCGTTAGAATAAGATTTACTAACATAATATGGTAATCTCACTTTATATATAATTAATATTAGTATTTCTAAGACAATAAAACCAATTAAAACATCTATTAATTTTGTACCAAAAATAAAGAATAATAGCATTGCTAAAATATTTAACATTGTTCCTTTTTTTACTAAAGACCAATATACTTGAGGAAAATATTTAACAGCATTTTGATATTCTTCTTCATTTATCTCTGATTCACATGTATATAAGACTTTTTCTTCAACCTTTTTTACCATATTAATATCTTCTTTCATAGTATTATTATACTATATATCTTTTAAATAATAGCAAAAGAAAAAAGTAATTTAATAATTACTTTTCTTCTTCCCCTAATATTTCTAATGCTTTACGCATTCTCATATCATATTTAACAACATCTAAGCCACCAAAATGAGCTAAGAATTCAGCTTTATCAACGCCATATTCATTTGCCATCTTTTCTGCTTCAGCTTCCGCATCGGCATCATTGATTTCAATCTTTTCTTTATCAGCAACTTCTTCAATTAAATAACGATATTTAACACGTTTTTCAGCTTCAGGTTCCATTTGTTTATGTAAATCTTCTTGTTTAGCTCCTGTAAATTGTAAGTATTGATCTAATGAAATACCTTGCATTCTTAATTGTTCACTAAATTGATTTAACATACGATGAACTTCATCATCAACTATTTCAGGATTAAGTTCAATTTCCATATTCTTAGCCGCAGCTTCTAAGACATCATCTAAATATTTATTTTTAACTTCTTCATTCTTACGTTCAGTAATAGCAGCTTTAACTTCTTTTCTAAATTCTTCTTCTGTTTCAATATTTTCATAACCTAAATCAGCATAGAAATCTTTATTAAGTTCAGGTAAAACTCTTTCTTTAATTTCTCTTACTGTAACATTAAATGTAACATCTTTATTAGCTAATTCTTTAGTATAGTTTTCTGGGAAAGTTAATTTAAGTTCTTTAGTTTCGCCAACTTCCATTCCAACTATTCCTTCTTCAAAACCAGGAATAAATGTATGAGAACCAATCTCTAATGGATAATTAGCTCCATTTCCACCTTCTAATGGTTTACCATCAACAAATCCTTCAAAATCAACAACTGCTGTATTACCTTCTACTACTTTACCATTTTCTTTAACAACGATTTCGGCAAATCTAGAAGCTAATCTAGCAACTTCTTCATCTATTTCTTTCTTAGATACCTTAACTTCGTCTTTCTTAACGCCTAAACCTTTATATTTACCTAATTTTACTTCAGGACGAGTAATAATAGTAAATTTAAATTTAACATGATCTTTATCAATTTCTGTAACATCCATTTTAGGTTCACAAACTGGAATTAATTCATTATCACGAATAGCTTTTGTATAAGCATCATTAGCTGCTACATCCACAGCATCCATATAAAGTGATTCAATTCCAAACTTTTGTAAATAAATATTTTTTGGACATTTACCTTTTCTAAAACCATCTACTTTTAAATCTTTATTTCTTTTAGTAAAAGTGGTATCTAATATTTTTTCCCAATCGCTGCCTTTAATCTCGACTTCAACGTCATGTACGTTTTTCATATCACATTTCTCCTTTGACTTCCATATTATATCTTAAAATGACAACATTTACAATAAAAAAGGATAGCAATTAAGCTATCTTTATAATTTTAACATCATATGAACCATTAGGTCCAACTACTGGTATAACATCGCCAACTTTTTTACCGATAATTGCTGAACCAATTGGTGATTCATTACTAATCTTATTATCAAATGGATCAGCTTCTAGTGAACCAACGATAGTATAAACATCTTGTTCTTTATCATCAACATATTCAATAGTAACAACAGATCCAACATTAACATGAGTTTTATCTTTATTATCAATAATCGTTGCATGTTCTAATTTATATTCTAGCTCTTGTATTCTTGCTTCAATTTTAGCTTGTTCATCTCTTGCTGCATCATATTCGGAATTTTCAGATAAATCTCCATGACTTCTAGCTTCTTTGATAGCTAAGACATTTTCAGCCCTCTTGTTTACTCTTAAATCATTTAACTCTTCTTCTAGTTCTGCATAACCTTGAGCAGTTAGTAAGATTTCATCTTTTTTTGCCATTACAAGCATCTCCTTCAAAAATATCTTCCTAAGAATACTACAAAAAATTAGAAATGTCAAACACTTTAATTCTCATCATATCAAATCGCGATAATTCCTGATCTATTTGAAACTTAACTATCATTTGGGGATGATTAGCCACCTCTATTAAATTATCATCTTTATCATATAAAACATCAGGTATTGTAAAGCTAAATACTTCCGTATTTGGCCCAAAGAATTCCACAACATCGCCTGGTTTAAAATAATTTCTTTGTTCTAAAGTAAGCATTTTACTCTTCTTATCATAATCTAAAACTATTCCTAAGAAATCTTTATTACTTACTTCATCATGACCTAAGAAATATTGTTCATCTTTACCTGGTAATTTATTAAAGAATTGTTCAGTTGAATCACGATTAGCACATCTATTTAGTATACTTAGATAATATTTAGTATATGCATCATTTATTGTTTTATTAACTACCATATCAATTAAATGACGATAGACATCAATAACCGTGGCAATATAATAAACACTACGCATTCTTCCTTCTACTTTAAAAGAATTAACTCCTATCTTAATCATTTCTTCAATATTTGATACCATATTCAAATCTTTAGGTGTCATACTAAATACTTCATTACTATTATCAGCATCAAAAACAAAACGACATACTTGCGCACAACCACCACGATTACTATCACGATTTGTCGCATAATTAGATAAAACACAACGTCCACTAATACTTGTACACATTGCCCCATGAATAAAGCATTCTAATTCCATACCCGTTTCATCTTTAATTCTTTTTATTTCATTTTTAGAAGCTTCACGGGCAAGGACAACTCTTGTTGCTCCTAAATCTTTATAAAAATTAACTACTTCATAATTAAGGGCTGATGCTTGTGTTGAAATATGTAATTCTAACTTGAGATTTAACTTCTTCCATAAATCCATAACTACAACATCAGATACAATAATCGCATCAATCCCTATTTCATCTAATTTAAGTAAATAATCTTCTAAACCTTTTAAATCTTTATCATGAAAAACAATATTAACTGTTACATAGACTCTCTTCCCTAAATTATGCGCAAATTCTGCTGCTTCTTTTAAATCATCTATACTAAAGTTTAAGGCATTAGCTCTTAAACTATAATCTTGACCACCTATATAGATTGCATCTGCGCCATATAGACAAGCAATCTTAAGTCTTTCTAAATCTCCCGCTGGAGCGAGTAACTCTATTCTTTCCATTATTTTCGCTCCTTTAACTTATAAATTGTTTCTTTATTTAAGAAACCATCATCTTCCCCATTTGTTTTATCAAAGGTATGCAAAAAATACATAACTTTATTATGTTCTATCATCATTGGATTTACATAAAAATACTTAACGTTCTTAAGATCTAATAAATCTTTACCATTAAATATATTTTCCGAATACATTACAGTTCCATACTCATTTTCTATAGTTCTAAACTTAATTCCTATTGCTTTATCCGTAATCACATTAGTATTCTTTTTAGGAACATTAAATTCCTCTGACCAATTACTTAATAATAATCTTCTTGAATACATTACTTGATTATAACCATATAAATGAAGACAAACTGGTTTAATAGCTTCCTTAGTAATAACTTCTAATTCATCTTTCGTAAGTTCATTACCAATAAATAAACTATCTACTCTATCTAACCAAAAATTAACTGATCTACTATTTGTTGCAAAGTGATTTTGAAATAATATAAGTTCTAAATCACTTGCTAAATCTTTAAGTACTTGATAAATTCCTATATCTTCAAAAACAATTCCCTTAATTGTTTTAAAATCTTTAATAATCTTCTTAAAATTATCTATATCACTAGAAGTTAATACTCTATTTAAAATAATATATTTATTTGAAACATCAATTTTTTCTATCTCTTCTAAAGAATATGTCTTATAACCAACACAATATCCTTCTAAAGCAAAAAGAAAAGTAGAGACTCCTACTTTTCTATAATCTTCTATATGTTCTATATCATCAACATAAATTAATATTTTAGATATCATCTTTTCTAATGCTTACAGATAAGCCGTCTCCTACATCATAAAATTTAGTTTCAAATTCATCATTATTCTTAAGAAAATCAATATAATTTTCTATTTTACCTACTAATTGTTTTAAATTACGACTAGCAATTTGACTTCTATTACCAACATGACCATGGAATTTTAAATTATCAGTAATAATAACTCCACCTGGTTTTAAGAAATATTTATATTTTTCAAAGAATTTAGTATATTGACCTTTAGCTGCATCTATAAATATTAAATCATAACTAACACCAGATAAATTAACTTCTAAAGCATCTTGATATACAACTTCAATTCTTTTTTCTAAGCCACATTTTTTAACATTCTTAAGACATTCCATATATCTTGTTTCATCACGTTCAATAGTTGTAATCTTAACATCATCTTTAACTGAAGCCATTAAGATAGCTGAGTATCCAATAGCACTACCTATTTCTAAGATTTCTTTAACATCATTAACTTTAATAAATTTTAAGATAAAAGCTATTGAATCTTTCTCAATAATTGGTACGTTATGCTCTTTTGCATACCTTTCCATTTCAATTATTTGTTCTTTCATAATTGATTCTCCTTAATTATAATTAAACCATAACCCTTTTTGCTTTAATTCGGCAATTTTTGCTTCATGTTCGGCATTTGTTCTTGTAAAATATGTATTTTTATTAACATCTGCTACAAAGAAGAAATAATCATGTTGTTCTGGTTCTATTGCTGCTACTAATGAATCAGTACTTGGACTACAAATAGGTCCTACTGGTAATTTACCAGCCATACTAGGATGTCTCGTATTATAATCATTAGCTTCATCTATTTCATATTGATATAATTCTCTATCACTTAACTCAACACGAGCTCCATAATAAGTAGTAACATCACTACCTAAACTCATTCCAGCATTTAAACGATTATAAAATACTCCTGCTACGCCAGCTCGATCATTACTATTATTACCTTCTAATTCAACAATACTAGCTAGAGTTAACATTTCATGTATTGTATAATCACTCTTCTCAATTTCTTCCTTATAAGGTTCTAATTTATTACTTGTTTCATCTAATAATACTTTAACTATCTCCTTAATACTTGCATCATTATAGAATGTATAAGTATCAGGTGCTAAATAACCTTCCAAGGCATAATATAACTTATCATTTAAAATATCATCCGTCAAGAACCAATATTCGTTTATTAATTCCTTTAAATACTCTTTATCACTAAGAGTATTTAATATTTCATCTTCTTGATATCCAAAATTATCACTTATTACTTTAACATAATTAACTAATCTTTTACCTTCAATAAAAGTAACAGTTACTGTATTATCTACAACATCTCCTGCACTTATCTTATCGAGAATCTTTTGTAAACTCATTCCTCTATTTAATTCATAAGTACCAGCTTGTAAACTAGTTTTATGTAATTTAATATAAGCATAACCAGCATATTTATTTTTAATTAATCCTGCATCTGCTAAATTATCTATAATTGTTCTTGAAGCATCACCATTATTAACAACAAATAAAACAATATCACTATCATTTACTTCTTTTAAATCTTTATCTACAGCTTCTAAACCAGTATTATAGAATATAACTACTCCAACAACCGAAATAGCTATTATAGCAAGTAAAATACCTAGGATAATAACTAACTTCTTCTTCATCTTAATTAGCTTGTCCAGCCTCTTCAATCTTTTCTTGTACAGAAGATAAAATATTTTCAATAACTAACCATTCTTTTTCCGTCTCAATTGGTAATAATGTTGGATCTTGACCAGTTGGATCATATATTGAAGCATAAACCTTAGTACTACCTTCTTCATCTAATGTATTATCAGTATAGACAATATAACTTTTCTTAGTTTCATCAGAATCAAAAGTAAATAGTATTTCACATTCTACTTCTTCTCCTTGATCATTAACAATTGTAAAAACTCCTTTTTTTTCTTCCATAAATTAATTTCCTTTCATCTTCAGATAAGTATCAAGTATTATACTTGCTGCTATCCCATCTATAACTTTTTTTCTTTTTTTACGACTCATATCAGCTTCTAAAAGAGTATTTTCGGCCATTATTGTCGTTAAACGTTCATCAACTAAATGAACCTCTAAATTATATCTACTCTCTAAAGCTTCTTTAAATTGTGTACTTCTTAAAGATGCAAAACCTAGTGTATTATTCATATTTTTAGGTAAACCTAAAACTAAATCAGTTATTTCTTTTTCTTTAATAATCTTATCTAAATCTTTAAATAATAAATTATAATCTTCTCCATCCCATCTTAATACTGTATATGGTGAAGATATCGTATTTGTTTTATCCGATAAAGCTAAACCTAATGTTCTAGTTCCTAAATCAAGTCCTAAGTATCTCATTTTACTTTAAATAATCTTCTATTATTGTCGCTACTATTTCTGCACGATCTAAATCTAAAATCTTACTACGACAATCTTTATAATTAGAGATATATCCAGGATCTCCACTAATTAAATAACCAACTATTTGATTAGTAGGATTATATCCTCTTTCTTTTAAAGCAACATAAATTTCTTTTAATGTCGATGATATTAATTTCTTTTTAACGACATTAACATCAAATAAACTTGTATCGTCATTCATATAACACACCTTCTTAAGTACACTATAATTTTATCATTAAATAAATTATTTGAAAAGACTTTATATAATTTATCTCCCAAACAAAAAAGCAAAAAATATTTTGCTTTTTTATATTCTTTTTCCTTTTTTAGTTAGTTTTAAACTTGGATTAGATGGTAGTGCTGTACTTACATTAGTTGATATTGCTGTCGTACTAGCTAATTCTTTTAAAGCTTCGGTAACTCCTTCAATTCTCTTTGTTGTTTGACCACGTAGTCCCATATCTATTGCATAAACATCTAAGTCTTCTTTTTGTAATGCTAAAACTCCTAACATTAAATCAACTATCGCTTTTTCTTCTGGTATTTTAATTGTATGTTCTGGTGGCATTACCTTCTGCCATGTTTTAGTAAAACGTTCATTAAAATTATCGCCACAATACTTATTCAACATCACATAAACGTTATCTTTAAATTTTTTTCTTAATTCTGGCCAAGGATTATAATCTTCCGCACATTCTATTCCAACACGTTCACATTCTCTTCTGGAAACTATCTCACTAGTTGCTTCATCCCCAATAAAGAATAAAACTGGTTCAGCATCTTCTCTAAATTCTGTATTATTAGCTAGATAATGCGCCATAACTTCATAAGATTCATATTCGTTACCGCCACCACCACTCTCTAAGACAATTTTTTCAAGCCAAGAATCAATTTCAATTCCTTTAGCTGGTGTTCCTATTTGAATCGGATAATTATCATATTTAGCATCCCCAACCGCACAAATACATATATCAAAATCCTTTACGTAACCTTTTTGTTCAATATTACCATAAAACATTGGTAACTTATCATAAACAAGTCTCGCAAAATTAATATTAGAACCAGTTACATCTAAAACAATTACGATTGGATGTTTACTTTGACTAACAACCTTTTTCCCTACTGGATTTAAATCACTATCTATTGTATGTCTTGTAAATCTTGTTGCTGAATAATCACTCGTCCCCCAATTATCATAACTACTTCCACTATATACATCTCTATCATAACTAGATCCACCCATTAAACATTCCTCCTTACTTTTCTTAATGTTTGAAATCTTTTACTTCCATAAACTTCTGTTCTTATTTTTATTAATTCATCCCATAATTGCCATGCGTCGTTCGAATTTTTATCAAGTAACTTCCTAATAAACTGTCTTACTCTAATATCACATGTAACTGGTAAGGCAACTCTATCGATATCCCCACCAAGTAATTTAATTGCTATTTTACCTACGGCATAGATATCTGTATTAGGAATTACCTTACTATCTTTACTAACATAATCTGGTGTATAAGAATCATTAATTATTTTATAACTACTATCTTTTTCATTAGCATCTACAATACATAAGCTATAATCTTTTAAAATAACATTATGTGTATCAGGATTAATTAAAATATTATCTTCTTTAATATTACCGTGAACTATTTTTAATGAATGTAAATAACCTATACAAGATAATAATCTTTCTAACACCCAACAGATATGTTCTCCACTTAAATACCCATAATTTCTTAAAAACTCATCAAGTCCTAAACCTTCAGGTTTAGAACTTATAAATGCTTCTTTATCATTAACTCGTAATCTTGTCATAACTTTTGGTATAGAAGCATGATTAAGTTTAAGTAATAATTGATATTCATTTTTAACTAAATCATTGTCATCTTCGTCACTACATATCTTAATTAAAACCCTTTCATCTTCACATAATCCTTCATATATATCGCCAACATCTTCACTATATAAATATTTATAAAATGTATATTCTTTATTTCTAATTGTTAAAGCAAATAATGCTTCTGAAGCTTTCAAAACTTCTTTTTCATCAGTAACATCATAAATACCTTTTTTTATTTCATCTAAAGCTCTTTTATAAAAATTATTTAAAATTTTCATTATCTTTTCCGCTAAATCTTTACATTCATTACTAACTATATCAGGATGACATATTTTAACATAACTACGATATCTTTTCTTTATTTTTTCTTCCGTCCCTTCACCAAAGACTTCAATTGGTCTTTTAGAAGAAGTTAAGATATCTACAGCTTCTTTAAAAGACATTTTATATCACTTTCTTTCTCTATCACGATATCAGCTTTTTGCTTTTGCCCATATATATGTGACCAATAAATACTTTCAATTATCTCTTTAAAGTAACGTCTAATATAATCTTCATCTAAGCCATATTCTTTTGTGTCTCTTTGAATTCTTCTTTGTAAACATATTTGAAGGGGAATATCCATAAAGACTTTTAAAGTCCCAGGTATCTCTTCTAGTATATCTATCGTATGTAAGCCTTCAAAAACATTAATGTCTCCTCTTACTTTAACTTCCTTTTTAGCAATTCTTTTATTATTTCTAACATCATAAGTCGGATATAATATTTGTCCTTCCTTAATTAAAGTAATACTATCTTTTAAATATTCTTCAGTTTCATAAGCTCTTGGTAAATCAAGAAGATAATAATTTCTTAAATGCGGAATATCTCTTAAATCTTTCATATAGTCATCTTCTCTTAAAATAGTTACATTACTAAAACTAGAAGCAATTAAATTAGCTAAAGTACTTTTACCACTACAAGTAATCCCCGCAATTACAATATTCATTAGATTAATGGCTTCCTTTCTAGTTTTTGCTTTCTATCCGGACCAACACCCACTAAAGTAATCTTTTTATTAATTAGTTTTTCAATTAAAGCCACATAATGTTGACACTCTATTGGTAAAGATTTAAATTCTTTTACTTCACTGATATCTTCTTTAAAACTAGGTAAAATTATATAAATTGGTACACAATTAACAATATATTTCTTTAAGTTATCACTTGGTTTATTAATATCATAAATAATAATATTTCCTTTATCTTCCTCATAACTAAATATTTCTTTAAATTCATCATCAATAATCCCTTTATACAAATATTGATTACATATCTTAAGATAATCTAACTTACTTAAACGATCTAAAGCTGACATAAATAAGCAATCATTTTCTGATACTTTAAGTGAATACCTTATTAAAAGAGCATCAAACCAACCATAAGTTGGTACCCCTTGATAATAAGATGGTGTTTGATTACTATCAAAGATCCTTTCTTGTAAATAATCATCATATGTCGGTAATGGTCCCATTCCATGCCTAGATGCAAGTGAACTTATCGCTCCATACTTTATAACATCCGCCTTTAGCTCTTTAGCTAACTTAACTCCATAATGATTAGTTGTATCTAAAGAAGTAGTATTAGGTTTAAATCCATATTCATGATCAATTAAAACCGCCTGACTTCCTTCAAATAACATATTATTATCTTGATGAAATTCCTCTATTCCACTTACAATATTTAACAAATTACTCTTCATTATATTTTGATAACAATTGATTATATAATATTTATTTCTAATAGCTATTAATTTTTCTAATTCTTGAACATCGATATATTTATAGTATTTATCTTCATCTATTTTATCTTTATTTTTTAAAACAAAATTTCTTGTATACATAAATAATTCTAATAATTTATATCTAGCTTCATTATTAAGAAAATCTTTCATCTTTATATCAATACCCGTTATCTTTTTTACTTTATTTACTTCACTAACTCCCGTTCCAACACTACCAGTACGTTTACTCTCATCACTTAATTCTCTCACTTTATTAATTAAGCTATGATATGGAGTTACAACACTAGCATTTTTATCGATATAAATACGCGCTAAAATATCTTCTACTTTCATCCCCGTTTTCTTAGCTAAATTTTGTGCTTCAGTAACTAAGTTAAAAGGATTAACAATCGTATTAGCTGATAAATAAGTCCTAGTATCTCCATTTAAGAAGATTGAACCCAATTGACTAAATTTATGTAAGATACCATCAACAATTACTGTATGACTAGCATGACTTCCGCCATTATAACGAATATTTTCTTTTAAATTATATTTATGAGCTAAATAATCAGATAAAGTCCCTTTACCTTCATCCCCAAAACAGCAACCACTTACAATAAATGCTTTATTCATTAACAAAGCTCCTCCAAGCATCAAGAGCTTTAACTAACTTTGGTCCTCTTATTTCATCACCTAACATAAAATTACGATAACCATAACTATACATTAATTCTAAATCTTCATAATCAGCTAAAGAAACATTAGGTGCTGTATTTAAAGAATGAAATATTCTTGAAGCACAAATAGCCTCTTTATCTTTCTGAATAATTTCTTTTAAATATTTAAGCATTGCTATCTTTTCCCCAGTTTCGATATACAAGTCATCTCTCGCCGCCATCAAATGAATTCCTGAAACATTTCTAACAAAGTCCAAACCCTTTAACGATTCAATTTTAGCAATTACTTTAGCTCCTTGATTTAGGTTATATATTTCTTCTAAATCACTATTATTTTCGACAAAGGAAGCCATATAATTATTTAAACCATATAATTTACTTAAAGTAATTAATTCCTTATCATGTTCCGTTAAATAACCTTTTATATCTAAAGACTTAGCTAATATATTAACTGATTGCCCTTTACCAACGGCTCTTTCCGGCGGTCGGTCTAAAACAATTTTATTTCTTAAAGTATGCACAATATTAGAAGCATTTCCACCACGAAAGATGATCTTAGCTGGATATTCTATTTCAATCTCATGATTTAATTCAACTGCTTCATAAAAAGGATCTGCCCAAGCATTAACTCTTAGCTGTCTTCCTTTTAAATCAAGCCATATCTTTTTCTTATACCATTCCTCCAAAATTTTTAACTTTTCAATAATTTGTTTAACCATAAGTAACTCATTTACTCCACTATTAAACCTTACCTCATTAATTTCCTTAGAACTTAGCATTAAATCTATTCCTTTATCATCATGTAAAGATGGCAAAGTTCCAATTAATTTACAATCTTTTTTCATTTCTTCCTCCAATGCGTATTTTATACGCATTAATAATGAAAATTTTAAAGCATTATTAAATGCTCTTCTTAAATTATCTTTTAAGTTGTATTGTAAATCTAGAAATTTATGGCCATAATATTATTCCTCTATTTACAATTTAATTATATGCGTACTTTTTACACTTGTCAATCCCCTATTTTATAAATATGTAAAAAAATGACTCTATTTACTAGAGTTATCTTCTTCTTTAAAAATATTTTCTTCTAAATATGTTCTAAATTTATCACTTAACTTAAGGTATTCTCCACTCTTATTCATATATTTAGCATATAAATGATCAACACTAACATCAAAGAATTCTCCATCAATACTAATACCATACCCTTTGATAAACATTTCTAAATCATCAAAATCTTCTTTATATAATGTTTTATCAGCCTTTTCCCAATATTGACGAATCTCCTTTTTTTGATCATCAGTAATTGGTATATCATACGAATAATTATCACAAAATGAACAATAGCTATAAACATATACCTTATTCATTTCATCTGTCTTTTTTTCTAATAAATTATATATAGTACTAAAATTTGTATTTTTAACAGCTTGATTATTAATATTTACTTGATCTTTATTCCAGATATCAATAACATTATCACATATTTTAATTTCATATGTAGGATTTACACCATAATATTCTTCGTTATCAATTTTAAAATCATTGCTTGAATACCAGTATTTAATTTTATTAATATCACCACTTGTTAAAGGAATTTCGTGATCATTTGAAGTATCACCAGAAATTTTATATTTATAAGATAGACTCACTTCACAAGTACTAAGACTTTTATATTTTTCTTGTATTTTAATATTACTACTTATTCTTAAGAAAAACATAGTTAAAGTAAATGCACACATACATAACCATATAACCATCATGGTATACTTTACATCCCATTTATTGTTAGGTGATTCATCAATACATTTTACATTAAAGATTATATCTCCAAGTGTCTTACTTTTTATTAAAAGTAAGATAAAAGAAATTGGAAATAATACTAAATCCGCAAAGTTTTTAAAAACAATGTCAATCCTTCTATTTGCTTCATAATGGTAATTAGCAAATAACTGAACTATTGATTTTCCATTAAAGATTTCTGTACGACAAATAAAGGCGATAATAAACATAACCACCAATATTGGTTGTATTTTTTCTAATATTAAACTTATTTCTTCACTTGGTAAAAAGGCCATCATTATTATACCTAAAATAATACTGACAAAATAAGTTAGAACAAATATAGCCATAAATTCAAAAATAAAACCAAATACTCTTTTAAATTTTATCATATAATTACCTCTATAATTAAGTTAATTATAACACAATTATTCATTTATTTGCTTTATATCATCAACATATTTATAAGTTAAATTATTTTCTTTTGTTATAGCTGACATATTAGTTTCTTCTTCATAAAAATCACGAGCTCCTTTAGCTACCTTACCTCCTCTTTTAGCTACATTTATATTTTCATCTAGGCCATAAGGATGTTCTTTTTTAGCAATATCTCTAGTTGTAATTTCTCCTATATTAGTTAATGCTATTTCAATATCAGTCATATTATCTCTTAAATTTTCTTTTCTAAGTCCTTTATAAGCTTTATATTCATTAGCTTTCATCCCTGACCAACCTTTATATATTTCATTAGTTAAAATACCAAATTCAAAATTATTTTTAATTCCACCATCTTGCCATACATCAGTTAATTTATTACGATCTAATATAGCTTTTATTCTTGATTCTATCCAAGCAAGTGAATAACCTCTTTTTCGATAATAATTAACTGCTCTTTTAATTGCCTTTTCAGGATCAAAAACTTCATCAATTCTTTCACTTCCTAAATTAGCAAGCCAGACTTTAAACGGCTCTGCTTTAGGCGAAGGAACCGATTCTATAAGTCTTAGTATTCCTTTTGTATCTAAAACATCTGTTACATAACTTTTTCCATCTTTTGGTGAAACCATTTTCAGTTGTCCGATTTTTTCGGACAACTGACTTCCTTCATTTTTTAATTTTAATTTTAAGTCATTCCAATACTTTCTTGGCCTGTTATTATCAGTCAAAGCTACAATGACATCCACTACACTAAAATAATAATCTTCTTTCTCTGCATCCCAAACACTTCTTATTTCTTTTCCTTCAAATAAGCTTGAAATTGTTTCTAATTTGTTTTTATTCATTTCTTTACCTCCTCATTAAATTCAGTTGTACACATTTCGTGTACAGCTCATTCTCTTTTTAATAAAATACATTTCTCTTTTGATTACTATTCTTTAATCACATCAAGATTATAGTAATCAACTTGTAACTTTTGCTATCTTTTATAGTTGTTGCAAAAATTGCAACAACTGAATTCTTTATTTTTTTAAAGCGTTAACTACGTGTTTACCATAGTAATTTATTGGCTTATCACTAAATTCGGAAATTCCGAATTTCCACAAAGTTTCATTTCTTTCCTCCTTATTAAATTAAATATTATTTTCAACTGAATGCCTTTTATAGTCAGTTCAACAATGGTTTTTCTAAAGAAATCGCCTCCTAAGACTAAAAAAAAGAGACACCTTTAAAAAGGTATCTCTGCATGCATGCATATAAGTTTAGTTGCTTAAACTTATACACCCTAGTCAATCAAATTGTCATATTAACATTAGCAACTTTATTAATACACTTTAATAATAACAAACATTTGTTTTAATTTCAACAAAAAAACAACTCTATTTACTAGAGTTGTCTACTTCATATTCAATATTTAAATGTTTATAAGCTTTTTCTGTTGCTACACGACCTCTTGGTGTTCTTTTAATGAATCCTTCTTGTAACAAATAAGGTTCAACAACATCTTCAATAGTCGTTGCTTCTTCCCCAATTGATGTAGCTACCGTTTGAGCCCCAACTGGTCCCCCATTAAACTTCGTAATTAAAGCTTCAAGATACTGAATATCGATTTGGTCTAAACCAGAATCATCAACTTTTAAACGTTCAAGTGAAGACTTAGTTACTTCTTCATCTATTTCATCTTGATTAAAAACTAAAGCAAAATCACGTACACGTTTAAATAATCTATTGGCAATACGTGGTGTCTTACGACTTCTTTTTGCTAGTTCATAAGCTGCATGATCATCAATTGGCATTTCTAAGACATTACTCGTTCTTTTAATTATTTGATAAAGTTCATCATCTGAATAATAACTTAATTTAGCCGTAATGCCAAAACGATCTCTTAAAGGTGCGGAAATATCTCCAGCTCTGGTTGTTGCTCCAACTAAGGTAAATGGTGGCAAATCAATACGCAAATTTCTTGAAGTACCATCTGGATTATTGATTACAATATCTAAAACAAAATCTTCCATTGCGGGATATAATATCTCTTCAATATATCTAGGTATACGATGAATTTCATCAATAAATAAAACATCTCCTGGTTCTAAAGTTGATAAAATTGCTGCTAAATCCCCACTTTTTTCAATTGATGGACCAGATGCTGTTCTAATATTAGTTCCCATTTCATGAGCAATAATATGTGCTAAAGTTGTTTTACCAAGTCCTGGAGGACCATATAATAAAACATGGTCTAAGACTTCATCACGCATTTTACAAGCTTTAATAAATACGCGTAAATTTTCTTTAATATCAGTCTGCCCAACATATTCATCTAAAGTAGCAGGTCTTATTGATTGTTCAAACTCATCTAATTTATCTTTTTTTCCTGCATCAACAATTCTTCCCATTGCTATGCCCCCTTTACATAATTATATATTTCTTCCCAAGAAGCAAATCGCTTAAGCTCTTCATCATCTTTATTAAAGTCATCAGCAAATAATAAACCATCTATCCCATAATCTTTTGCATCATATATATTTTGTGGATCATTATCAATAAATAAATCAACATTTAATCTATTACATATTTCGCCTTTATTTAATGCTCCTAATACTAATTTATGATACTTAAAATTATTATTTTTTAACCATTTTTCTGTAATCTTTCTTATCTTAAAATTATTATTTCTTCTAGTTATAATTATTATTTCATAACCTTCATCAAATAATAAACTAATATATTTATTAGCTTCTTTAAGGGGAACTAAATCTTTATAATAATTAATACCTCTTAAATAATTCATAAATTTTTTTGTTTCATTTATTTGCCAATAAAACATATCTGTTAAATATAAAGCGTTAGGATCTTTAAAACCTTTACCTGCTAAATACTTTTTATCATATAAAAGAGCTTGTTTAATTATCTCTTGATGAGTATCAGCTATTGTCCCATCAATATCGATTGCAATTCTCATCTTATCTCATTAATAATTTTAAAGCATCTTTTATTTGTTGTTCTATTGGTAATGAAGCATCAACTTGTGGCAATATCTTATTAATATCCATTTTCTTATAACCTAAACTATCTAATACTGCTACTAATTCATCTAAACCATCATTAGTAAATAAATCATCATTCTTAACTAATTTACCTTTTAAATCTAAGATAATTTGTCTAGCTACTTTATCACCAACTTTAGGAAACTTAGTTAAATATAAAATATTTTCTCTTTCAATTGCTTCATATACTGCATCTACCGGACTAGCAAGTATTGGTAAAGCAAGTTTAGGCCCAACTCCTTTAACATTAATAAGTCTTAAAAAGAAATCTCTTTCTTGTTCACTTCTAAAACCATATAAAGTAAATTCTTCTTCTCTTACATGAGCATAAATATATACTTTATATTCTTTATCTTCTTGATATACATATGGATTAGCTACATATACTAAAAAACCTACGCCATTATTTTCTAAACTAATAAAATTAGGTCCATATGATGTAACTTTTCCTACAATATAATTAAACATTTAATCCACATCCTTACTTCTTAAGTATAGCATACATTTGTACTGATTAAAAGTAAAATAACTATTAATTAACATCTTTATAATTCTTTATCCAAGACATTAACTCCAGTTTCTAAATCAAAACTAACATTAACTAAATTATCTAAACTAGTTACATTAATATCTCTAACATTACTACTTATATTAACTATCCCATAATAAGTAAAACCATTAGATATATAATTAATTTCATGAAGTCCTAAATATATATATTCAACTAAACATTTATTATCTTTACAACTTAATCTTTTACCATCAACTATTAAAGTACTATTATTATCAATATTAAAAGTAATATTATCTATAATTCCTAAAGCACTACTATTATAATCATTATTTAAATTAATCTTCTTATAATAAAACTTACTTCTTTTAAATAAACTACTCTTACCTACTTGTAAAAATTCAATATCTTCAATATTAATTCTTTTATTACCATAATAATATTCATTAATAAATTCTGCACTATTATTATAAATATTACTATCTTTATAATAAATATTATATATATCTTCTAAAGTATTTTTATTATACATTAAATCTATTACTCGATTAAAATCTTCTTGTTTTAATTTATCTTTATTATCTAATCTTTCATAAACAAAGTCATAATTTCTTTGTTTAAATTTATCTACATATTCCATCTTTAGTGATTCATCATAATATGAATAACAATATAATATATAAATGATTGCTACTACAAAAATAAATAAAAAAACTGATATTCCTACTGTAATAGTCATATTTTTATCACGCATTATAATCACTATCCTACCAAATAAGTATAACATAAAAAAAGATTCATCAGTGAATCTTTTAATTATTTATAACTAACTTGTAATAATAATCGATTTTCTCATTAATATGCTTACGCATTACTTCTATGGTATATTTTTCAAAACCTAATATTGTTCTTAAATCTAATTCACATATTTGTGAAATCTCTAATAGACTATAAAAAGTATCATTTATCATCCCAAATCTTAATAACATATACATTGTATATTCTTTATTATCTTTATAATCTATTAAATCATAAGTTCCTAAACTTAAGAAAGTTTCAACAAATTCATCTTTTTCTTTACTACCAGGAACCATACTACATCTTTGTAAGCATAAGTCATAAACACTTACTTCTTTTACTTCTTCTTTAGTAACTGGTTCTAAAACAGCTTCTTGTACTGATTCAACTACTGGAACTACTGGTTCTGGAGCTACTACTTTATTCTTATTTTTCTTCTTTTTATCTTTTTTAGTAACTGCAGTTTCTTGTTGTTCTCTATTAGCTTTAACTCTTAATTCTTGTTCTCTTTTTGTTTCATAAGGAACACCTTTAATTCGTGCAATAACATATCTTGTAATATGGGTATCTATACTATCTTCACCAGTAAAAGAAGTTAAAGCATCCATTAGATAATCTTCTTTCTTCTTTTCATCTGTAAAATTAAATCTTTTAGCCACCATATTGACAATACGCATTTTATCATCTACTAAACCAAGTAAAATATCAGCATCTTCTGTAGCTAAGGAACACAACTTATTATAAATAAAACTTTGTACTTTAAATGATATATACAAATGTGGATTATCAGTATCTGTTGGATAATCTTTCGTATTCAAATCAAATCCATCATAAGTATTTTCATCATTTTCATAAGCTTCAATAAATCCCTTAATATAATCATAAGTAATTAAAGGATAATTAGCAAACTTCTTTAGTAGTGAATCAATAATTAAATTTTTATCTTTACTAGTTATAACCATATTACTCTCCATTATTGTTAATTAGTTTAAGTAAATTTTCTTCGTAATCATTTATTTTTTCATTTATAACTTGACGATAAGTTTCTGTAGATCTTCTAGCTATTTCTATAATAGCTTCTTTACTTATCCCTAAAAATTTCTCTAAATCTTCAATACTAAATCTTTTACCTTGAAATCCATGATGGATTAAAGAAGCAACTATAACTTCTTCTAAAGGCAAATTAAGTCTTGTTAACTCTTTAAACTCTTCAGAATTAAATATTTTTAAAATATCTAAATAATCTTTTTTAGTAAATCCTATATTATCTTTAATTGTTACACCTAATACTTTAGAAATTAATGGATATTCACCATTTACTACTTCACTAGTAACTACTGGTTCTTGAGCTACTTCTTTAGTTTCTGGAGTAGCTATAACCTTTCCCTCTTCTTCGTCTTTAACTTGTCTTTTAGGATATAACTTCTTTAAACGACTTCTAACTTTAGGCATATAATGAGTATTTACTTTACCTCTTTCTTCCTTAGTTAAAGTATCTTCTTTAGTATCATTACCATCTAGTAATTTACCACATACCGCATATAAACCTCTTTGTTCTTCATCTTTTAAAGACTTAATAACTGCATCTAATTCTTCATAAGTATATAAATTATTAAAATAAGCTCTTAAATTACTAATTGAACCCATTTTTCTTGTACGACTAAAATTTGTTCTTAATTGTTCTAATTCATTACTATATTCTTTACTACCTCTTGTCAAAGTAGATAATGTAACATAACTAGTCTTAATTCTTGGTATTATCGTTGAATAAATTCTTACTTTTTCATCTTTATTAATACTTCCAATATCTATTCCATCAAGATTATTCCCACATTTTCTTCTTAAAATATCTTGATCACTAGCTAACATACAATCTACTATATCTATAATATAATCTCTCTTATCTCTTGGAATATCTAAATATAAGAAAAGATTATCAAAACCTTTACGCATCGCAAAACCCTCCTAAATGATATAAATAGTGTAACAAATAATTAATTATTCTTCAATAAAAAAAAGACCAAAATGGTCTTATAAAAACATTCCTAAAACAATTAAGACACTTATCATAATAAATGTAAAACTAATACTAATAATCGTTAAATACAAAGGAACAACCCTATATCCCTTAATAATTCTTTTTTCTTGTTTATCATTTATTAAACTTAATTGTTTATCAATACTATCACTAATATCATTACCAAAACGATTAGCTTCTCTAATATTAATTAAAATATTATTAATACCTTCACTAGGTATTCTACCTTCTAATAACAATAATGCTTCTTCTAAAGATTTACCTACTTTTAAATCATTTAAAACTCTTTTAAATTCTAAAGATAAGTCATTATCAACAACATCTGTCGTTAAAGTAATAGCTTTCTTAACATTTCTTCCGCCCTTTAAACTTAAACTAAAGACATTAAAGAATTCTAAAGCATCTTCTTCTAATTTTAAACCTCTATAATATATACCTAAATCTATAAATAAATATTCTACTAAAAAATAATAAATAATCGTAATTATTGGTGCTAATACATATCCTACTTTACTAACCAATAAAAGGATTAAAAATAAAATAATACTACTAACAAATCTAAAGATAATAATTGTTTTAGCATTAACTTTACCAAGACCTAATAAATCAAGTTTCTTTTGTAATCTCTTAGTCATCTTTTTCATAAATATCTACCCTTTACTACTTTATTTAGAATAAGTATATATAATATATAAATAATTGTTATAGTTAAGACAATTGCACTACCAGCTTGACTACCAATAATATCTAAATAAACTTGATTAGATACAATAAAGAAGATAATAAAAACAAAAGGTAATATTAAGAAGACAAAGTAAGCTAATTTATTAATACTACGATATAAATTAACTTCATCATCTAATTTTTCATAATCAATTACTTTCTTTTCCATAACTTCTAAGACTTTAATCATATTAACACTTGTCTTATTAGTTAAAGATAACATATCAGCTAATTCTAAAACAATTGGTATATTAGTTCTTTCATACATTCTTTTAAAGGCTTCACTAACACTTAAACCAACTTTAATATCTCCTCTAACTCTTTTAAATTCTTCTTTAATACGTCCATCAGTTCTACTAACTAAGTCATCCATCATCTCATCTATATTACGATTAGCTTTATAACTATTACGCATTATTATGATAGCACTAATTAAATCCTTCATCACAATCTTCTTTTGTTGATATTGTTTAAAATAGCAATAAAAATCTACTACAACATACCCTAAAATAAAACATACTATTGCTATATAAGGATTAATCTTCCCAAAACCTAACATCATCATAAAAACATATATTAAAACAAATATAATCCCTAAAGATAACTTAATAGCTAAATAATCCATTCCTTTTCTTAAATTACCTTCTTTAGATACATATTTATCATATGTTCTAGCCATTCCATTAAATATAACTAAAGATTCTAAAAAATTAGCTACTTTATATAAAAACTTATATCTAAAAGAAACATCAATATCTGTTCCTTTAACATCTATCCCAAAATCACTTAAACGATCTTTTTTATTTAAATAAATACATATTTTATAAAGAAGATATAAAACAAAACATACTGCTAAAATAGCTATAATAAATAAAACTATTTCAAAATCCTTCATTATATACCTCCTTATTTACTTTTCTTCACCTGTTTATTATTTTTAAATTCAAACATATCATCTAAATCATTAATACCGGCATTTTTAATTTTATCTAGTACTTTCGGCTTATATTCATTTAAAATAAACTCTCCTTGGACAATACCAGAATCATTAACTCCATCACTAATAAATTCAAAGATTGGTTTTAAAACTAATTCATTATCTTTTACTTCAACTACTTCCGAGATATCTGTAATTTTTCTTCGACCATCTCTAAGTCTTGTAAAATGAATAACTAAATCTATAGCACTATTAATATATTTTCTAATCGCATCCATTGGTACATTAAGACCATCCATTAAAATCATTGTTTCTAATCTACTAATGGCATCCTGACAACTATTAGCATGTAATGTTGTAATTGAACCTTCATGACCAGTATTCATTGCTTGAAGTAAATCAAAAGCTTCAGCTCCTCTAACTTCACCTATAATGATACGATCAGGTCTCATACGTAAACTATTTCTTACTAAATCACGTATTGTAACTTCCCCAACTCCATCATAGTTAGCTAGCTTAGTTTCTAAAGATACAACATGTTCTTGTTTTAAATTTAATTCTTTAACATCCTCTATTGTAATAATTCTTTCGCCATCTGGAATAAAATTACTAAGGATATTAAGTAATGTTGTTTTACCACTACCAGCTGAACCAGAAACAATAATATTTAATTTAGCTTTAACACTAGCTTCTAAAAATCTAGCCATATATGGTGTTAAACTACCATTACCTACTAAAGTATCTAAATCATCAATATTTTTAGTAAACTTTCTAATTGTAATAATTGGACTCTTACTTAAAGGTGGAATAACCGCATTAATACGACTACCATCTTCTAATCTTGCATCAACCATTGGATTATTAACATCAATTGTTTTACCAGACTTTTCTATTAATCTTTCAATCGTTCTTACAATATGTTCATCATTAATAAAAGAAACACTATTATCTCTTTGTAATACTCCATCTATTTCAATATATACTTCAGAAGGACTATTAACCATAATCTCTGTTATATTATCTTCATTTAATAACTCAGTAATAGGTCCATAACCATTTATTTCTCCATCGATTAAATTAAATAAATATAATCTTTCATTCTTCGATAAATCATACCCATAAGTAATATCATCTATCTCACTATTAATTACATCTTTACTAACAAAATTAGTAGCTAAACCCTTATCACTAATATCTTCTAAAATCTTAACTCTAAATTTATCTAATAAATCTTTATCTTTAAAGATCATATAATCATTAGTTTCATAATAAGATCTTTTAGGTTTAATATTAAATTCTTCTAATAATCTACTCATCACTAACTTCTCCTTTTAATATATCAGTTGCCATAACTAAGAAAGTATGATAATCATCACTCATAACATCAGCAAACTTTCGATCTAAAGAAACAATAACACCTTTCATAATTAAGTTTTCCATCTCTTTTAAATACATATCAACAGATATTAAATAATCTATATTATGACCAATTAACTTCTTTAACTCATACATACTAAAATAATCTTTAAAAGGATCACGACTATTATTTAGAATAACTTTATAATTATCCATATCTAATGATTTAAAGATTGCTATTAAAGATTTCATATTCTTTATATCTAATGGATCATTTAACATCATAAAATATATTTGATCTACTGTATCTAAGATAGTTAAATTAATATCATTTAAAGCATGATTAGTATCTATTAAAACAACATCGTAATAATAACTAGCATTTTTTATAATATTTGGTATCGTACTAGCTTCTATTTTATTAGCATCTCTTGGATCTTTAGGTGCACATATAACATCAATATAATCATCTACTTGCACTGTATAATCTTTAATATCATTAAATTTAGCAGCTTCTAAGTCTAAAGCTAAATGATATATACTTTTATCAAATTTTTTATTTAAATAAGTAGCTACTGTCCCACTATATAAATCCATATCAATAATTAAAACTTTCTTTTCAAGTTGTTCTAATATCCCAGCTAAATTAAGTAAATTAGTTGTTTTACCAACTCCACCTTTACCTGAAAAGAAACATATTGTTTTACCAACTTTATTTGCCATATTATCACTCTTTCCCCTATCTTATCTATCATAATCTATTATAACAAATTTATATCAAGAAAAAAAGATTAATCTCATTAAGATTAATCTTCTTAGTTTTCTCCCCCAGTAACAGTAATTTCCTGTTTACCTATTTCAAGTACATTTTTTTCATCAGTAGGATCAACAATTTCAATTTTGATTGTATATGAACCAGCCGTAGCAAATTTAACACTGAAATATATTGTCTCTTCCGTTTCAGAAAGCGCTGTAGCTTCACCAATATCAGCATGACCATCACTAAGAGTTAATACTGAATCTTCGCTATCTTTTTGGCTTCCATACTTTAATTCAGATACTTCACTATCAGCATCGCCATCTGTAGATTTAGTAATAGTTATTCTCTTTTTAACATTAACATCTTTGTGTCCATTAGCAGCAATTTTAATATTAAACTTAAATGCTGAATCTTTATCTATAGAATTAAACTCTTTGCTTTCATCTTCAGTTTTAGCGAATGTTGCTGTAGCATTACTATCGATTTTAGTCCATTTAGCAATTAAGAATTTATCTGAATCCATTTTTAATTTTTTATCGTCTTCATCAAAAGTAACATCAGTACCATCTTCATATACCCATTTATCAAATTTATAACCCCACTTAGTTGGCGTAGGAATTTCTACTTTTTCACCAGATGGATGCTTCTTAGTGGTTAAATCATCATGTCCATCAAATTTTCCACCATCTAAGTAAATATGTAATGAATATTCAATATTTTCATGCCATTTTGCAACTAAAACCATATTCTCAGTTACAGTTACTTTTGTACCTTCAGTTTCTCTATCTGAATCCTCAATTTTTGTTCCATCTAATTTATACCAACCATCAAATGTATATTTATCTCTAGTAGGATCAGGAATATTAACATCCTCATCCTTAGTTGCACTTTTAGGTCCGTCACTACTTGAGAAAGAACCACCATCTAAATAATATGTAATTGAATATACTAAATCCTTTGTAACAGCATATAAATCAACTTCAGCATCTTGTGTAGAAGCTAAATTTTTAACTTTTATGGCATCACTAAGATAAACGCTATTGTTATTATTCTTTTCACCATAACTTAATGACCAACCATATAGTTTTTCCTTTTTTTCTTCAAAATGTTCACTATGATCAGTTAAATCACATTCTGTATCATAAGTACATTCTTTTTCAGATTCTGTAATTTCATCAAATCCAGCACCTGGTACTCCTTGAGCGCTTATACCAAGTGCAGGAGATTTTTCAAAAAATTTAACTTTATAAGTGATAGGAGTCCATTTAGCATATAATTTTAATTCCTTTAATGTCACTCCATCATCTAAGAAATCTTTTATCTTAGCGCCAGTAGATTTACAATCAGAAGTTTTACCTTCGTCAGCACACCATCCAGCAAAAGTATAACCAGTTTTAACAGGTTCTGGAAGAACTGTCTCAAGCATTTTACTTCCATATTTATCAAATGAACCATTAGGGAAATTTCCTTTATCTAAGTCATATTCAATTGTTTCTAATGGCTCGTTTTTAGCATTCCATTGTGCAGTTAACTCAACAGTAGATTTTGGGAAGTCAACACCAACATAACTCTTATTTGCCGAATATAAGTAACCATTCTCATCAGCCCATCCAGCAAAGATGAAATCCTCTCTTTCAGGTGCTTCAGCTAATGTACAACTTGTTGCAAACTTACAAGTCGTATTTGGTGGAGCAGCCAAATCTGCTAATAATGTTGCATATTTCTTTTTATTAGAACTTGCATTCACTTCTTCTAAATCCAAACCTAAATCATAAGTAATAGTATATTCTTTTTCTAGCCATTTAGCTTTTAATGTTACATCTCCGGTTTTATCTACTACATCTAAAGTATATTTGCTTAAATCACCAGGACCATCCACAGTAGGCTTATCTGAATCTGATGGATTAATTACATCCCATCCACTAAATGTATAACCGACTTTAGTAGGAGTAAATAAATCTATTTTATCTTTAACCAAAATATTATAAGATGATTTAACGACAGTTTGATCTTCATAAGTGCCACCATCTAAGTTATATGTAATTGTATATAATATTGGTGTCCATACGGCATATAAGGTAATCTCATTTTCTTCGCCTAATTTATCAGTCATTTGTTTTCCGGCATCATAATGAGTTCCCTCTTCACCACTTTCATCTTTAACAGAAGACCACCCATTAAATGTATAACCTTTTCTTGATTCACTAATAGTAGGCAACTTACATTTTTCATTATTGGTTGTTATTTCATCAAGCGTACATGAGATATCGTTTGGTTTATTAGTTGTTCCACCATTCATATCAAATTTAATTGTATAAGTTATGTCTTCATAATATGGAACTAAAGTTACACTATTCTTTATAGTTTCATCAAATTTAAAGCAAGAATCAGTACTAGAATACTCACGCTCTTTTTCTTTATCAATCCAACAAACAAATTTCTTACCTCTTTTAGTTTCTGGAGTTGGTACATCAGCAGATGCAATTTTTTCACCATTAACTATCGAAACAGTTTTTTCTCCACCTTCAATAATTGCGCCCTCAAATTTAACAGAAAATTTTGTTGCATTACAATTTGGATCACTTACCTGATTACCATTAAGATGAGTAATACATATTAATCCATTAACATTAGCTGGTACCATTTCATCACCATTGATTGCATCAATCCACATGCCATAAGGATAACTAGAAGCAGCATCACCTAAGTCAGAATAATCTAACAATTTTTGATATATTACAACGTCATCTCCAACAATAGTTTTTGATGCTTCCATAATTGATTGAGTATCAGCTTTTGTAATATCTGTAAATAAATATGTACCAATAACTAAAGATATATTTGGAATTACTTCCTCACCATTTTTTACATCTTTAGTATTTAAAGCATATGTCTGAGCATTTACGTAGGTAATAAAGCCAAAGAATAATAAATAAAATACAAATACTTTTTTTAAAATCTTATTCATAATACCACCCTTACTGACTAACGACATTTGCCTTTTTGCAATTACCAGAGCTTGCCGATTCGCAAACGCTAATTCCCTGTTTAGTTGCTGCTATAAATTGTCCATTCATAATAGTTGATCCGCTTGTATACTTAGTCTTAACAATATCAGCAACAGCACCACTAGGAAGATAGCCACCACTAGATATTGAAATCTGCAACTTACAATTTCCAGCTGCAGCATTAAATTCATTTGAATTTTTTGGGCAACTAACTGTAACAGTAGATTCACTATACCTTGCATAGAAATCCATAGATTGATTAACTTTTGTACTTCCTACACTAGTTCCTCCAGTCAATGAAGTGTACCATCCATCAAATCGATAAAATGCTTTTTTTGGTGAAGTCGGTGCAGTTGCATTTCTTCCGGCTTCAACTGTAGCAGTACCTAATACAGATTTACCATCTGAATCAATAAATCTTACTGTATATTTTTTAGTAGGTGTTGGAATTGCTTTCCAATAAGCATATAATGTTATATTTGAATTAACTTTAGAATTAAAGTTATAAGCTTTACCTTTAGCAGAATTTAATAACCAACCATTAAATGTATAACCACTTCTAGAAGGATCACTAGGTTTCTTAGCTTTTTCGCCAGCTTTAACTGTTTGTGTAGCTATTGAACCAGTTCCACCATTTAAATTAAATTTAACTGTATATGTTTTAGTTTCTTCTGGTTTTTCTGGATCTGTAGGTTTTTCAGGTTCTTCTTGTTTAACTTCAACCCATTGAGCTACTAATTTGACATTTTGATTAAGTGGAAGAGTAAAATCAAATAATACGCCATTAGCATACCATCCAACAAATTCATAGCCATTTCTAACTGGCGTTGCTGGTTCTGTAGGTACACTACCAGCTTCTAAAACAAGTGGATTAATATATGGTCCTCCAGCTGGATCAAAGTCGATTGTATAATAAGTAATTTCTGGATCCAATTCTTTCCATTCAGCTTTTAATGTTATATCACCACTGACTTTTTCACTAAAATCATATAATTCATCACCAAGCATCCATCCAACAAATTCATAACCATCTTTAGTTGGTGCTACTGGTACAGAAGCAATATCGCCTTCTTCTATTTCTAAAGCTTCAATATAATTGCCCCCAGTTGAATCAAAAACAACTTTATATTTTTCTAAAACTTTTTCTTGCTTTGGATTTATACAAAAAAGTCCAACAATAACAGCACATAAAATAAATGTTAAAGTGTTAAAAATCATTATTTTCTTTTGACCACTCATCTATTATCACTCTTCCTAGACTATCATATAAATTATATCATTAGTAAGAAGGAATGTAAATTAAAAAGATAGTATAACTTACTGGTTTATCCATTATTATTATGTTCAAATTCAATGTATTCTATACCTTTGTAACATTTTCTTTATAACAACTATAATATAAAAAATAAAGCAAGTTTTACTTGCTTTAATAATTATAAGATCGGCATACCTAGACGTTTAGATAATTCTTTCTTAGACATTCCACTAGATAACAACTTATTTATAATATCATTTTTGGCTTCTTGACGGCCTTCTTTTATTCCCTCTTTAATGCCTTCTTCACGAGCGTCTTCTTTTATTCCTCTTATAGCTGCTTTACGATATGCCATTCTTGCTTCTTCTGTTTCAAAATCTTCACCATAAATAATTCTTCTTTTCAAATCTTTCATTACACTCATCCTTTCTTTATTTCCTTTAGCAATTTCTTCCATTTCCTCAAAACTTTGGGCCATAAACATTTTATAATCTAGTAACATTTCTATATCATTATTATAACATATGTTAGATACCACTGGTAAAAAAATATTAAAAATTCTAATACTTCTTAAATCTCTATTACCTATTTGATTTCTAATACTATATTCATCTAAATCTAATTTATCATAATCTTTATCACTAAAAGCATTAATATTTACTTGATCTACTAATAAATCCTTAGTATATAATTTATCACCCTGATTATAGAAATTACCTGCTATTTTATGTAGATAAAATTCATTACGTTTTAACCAATATCTTCTATCAAATCTATTTAATTCAATATTTAATCTCCTTGTTTCATCCTCTGAAACTAACAAGAAATCTAAACGATTATCTTGACTAATATCTTTATCACCCATTACTTCATTATAATAAAAACTAAAATTAGATATATCATATCCTACAATTCTTTTAATAACCCGATTAAAAAACTTAATCGTATTTGGTTCTCCATTCAGCCATAGATATTTAAACACACGATCTTCAGTAAGAGGATGAAAATCAAATAATTTTAATTTAAACTCATTAGTTATTTTATCATTCATCAAATATTTACCTCCTCTACCTTATATATTAACGATAAATACTTAATTTCCTTTTTATTATCATAAAAAAAGTAATGTTTCCATTACTTTCTTTCTAATATATCTCTGGCTGCCACTAAACCAGTAGCTGCTGCTACTACAATATTACCTGCTTTACCAGCCCCATCACCGATAAAGTAGATATTATCATCTTTAATTCTAAATTTATTATCTGTTTCTATTTCATTACTAAAGAACTTAATTTCTGGGCCATATAATAAGGTATCATCATTATTAACTCCAGGAATAATTTTATCTAAAGTTTCTAAGCCCTCTAAAATATTAGTAATAATACGATGAGGTAATACTAAAGCTAAATCTCCTGCTACACAATCTTTAAGTGTTGGTTCAATAAATCCTTTATTAATACGATGCCATTCACTTCTTCTACCTTGTCTTAAATCTTTAAGTGACTGAATAATTGGTTTACCATCACCTAAAACATTAGCAATTCTCGCAATAGATTCACCATATAATCTTGTATTAGTAACTGGTTGAGTTAAATTTACTTTAGAAATAAAAGCAAAATTAGTATTATTACTCTTAATCTCTTTTAAAGCATGACCATTAACACAGATATAACCATAATAATTTTCTTTAGCTACAAATCCACCTGGATTAGTACAGAATGTTCTAATTTCATCTCCATAAGTATCAGTTTTAATAAATATTGTTGGATCATAAATAATATTGGTAATTTCTTCCATAATATCCTTTCTTACTTCAACTCTAACACCTATCTCTATACTTTGTGATAGATAAGGAATATTTAATTTATCAGCTAATTCTTGAATCCATTTAGCTCCAGTTCTACCAGGTGCTACAACTACTTTCTTCGCTTTTAAAGTTACTTTGTCATTACGATAAGAATATACTACTTCATGTTCATTTTCATTAATAGTTTTAATATCTGTTACATCAGCTCTATCTATTAATGTAACTCCTTCTTTAGTTAAATAATCACATATACCATCAATATATTCTGGTAAATGATCACTACCTAAATGTTTTTGTTTAATAACTAGTAATTTAGCTCCCGCAATCGCAACTTTTCTTTTTATTTCATTAGCTTCATCCATATTACTTGGATATATTTCCGCATCCATTTTAAATTTATTAAATACTTCTTCTGTTTCATCAATAAGTTTATAACTTTCAGATTCACTCATGTATTTGGTTAAATCACTTTTACCTAAACGAGGTATAAAGTTTAATTTACCATCAGAAAAAGTTCCTGCTCCTCCATATCCTGAAAGAATCGCACATGGATTACAATTTTGACAAGGAACACCTAATTTATTCATTGGGCATACTCTTTTAGCTACCTTAAATCCTTTATCTAAAACAGCTACTTTTAACTTTTTATTTTTATTTATTAATTCATAAGCACAAAATAATCCCGCAGGACCTGCACCTACTATTACTACATCATATTTCATGTTCTTACCCTCCTTAAGTATTTTATCAAAAAAAAGACTATCGTACTAGTCTTTTCTTAATAATAATGCTTGATTATCCATCATTAATAGCTTTCTATTTAAAGTATCTAATAGTTTAAAAATATGATTTGTTTCTTTACCACTCATAAAGTCTCTTTCTCTTATGCTATATAAAGCCATTAATTCATCTCTTGTACTTTTCTTTAAATCTTTACCATATTTTTTAATAAGTCCTAATACCTCATCATAACTAGCTGTACTAAAATCAAATGCATCAGGATATATATCTTTGATTAAATCATTAATTATATTATATGATAATTTCTGAGATACTCCATTAATATTACGATTATTAGTTACTCTATTAAAATATCTTAAGTAAAATAATTTATGTTGATATGTCATATTCATATGATTTCTTAAATAATAAGCATATACATCTTCTAAAGAGAAAGTATGTTCTTTTAATATTCCATCTTTTAATTTACATACACTAAGCATTAAACTACTAATAACTCTATTAATTGCTGATACTTTTAAATCTAAATTAAGTTCTTTAATTATTTCTGGTGCTCCTTTTCTTTCTTCACCATTCATTCCAAATGCTAAATTAAATATTTTAACTGCAGTATCTAAATCTCCATAAAATGGTAAATCAGGATTATTAATAGCTTCTAAGTAATAATCAAAATCAAATACTTTAGTTTTATCTATATTATTCATTAATTCAAATAAATTAATTTTAATTCTATCCATTGTACTAATCATCTGACTAAAACTAACATTAGATTTCTTAGCCATATCTTCATAAGATAATCCATTTTTATAAAAATCTTCTAATTTAATTCTATCACTTATACCAAAATATTTAAGTAATGGAACTATATCAGTCTCATAATCTATCTTACCATCTATCTCTTTATTTAAATATTTATATATACTAACTATTGCTCTTTGATATCTTCTTCTAAGACTTCCTTTATTATCATTAAATATATTAGTTAATTCATTTAAGTCTTTATACGGATAACCTTTAAGTTCAAATAAATAACATATTATTTCTTTTTCTTTATCACTTATAGGTAAATGTTTATTATCTAATAAATGATTTAATTGATCTCGATCTATATAAAGTAATTCTGGTTTTAAGATATTAATCTTTCTACT
Organism: uncultured Bacilli bacterium; assembly: GCA_947625425.1. Next base: position 18,130 of record CANQOH010000001.1, on the reverse strand, counting down.
CTTTAACTTTTTCATTGTCATTGTATATTTATGCCAATAACTAGCTTTAGTTAAATTTAACTTCTTACATAATTCATTAAAATCTAACTTAATACCTTCTGGATTATATTTATTTTTAAATCCCATATAGTAACTAATAAATATTTTTTCATCTTCTGTTAAAACAGATTCACTTATATGTCTATTTATTTCTGTTATAATATCATTTTCATCTAACTTAACATCTTTAATTAAATAACTAGTATATAAATTATTAAAATGACTTAAAGCTTTTTTAACAATTTCAATATTTTCATTTAAATAACTAGCTATCTCATCAGGCATCATCCCATTTATATAACGACATATAACTATTCTAACTTCATCTTTAGTTATATTATTATAGACCCTTAAAAATTCTTTTAACTTTGTTTTATTAATATCTAATATCTCTGTAAGTCCAAAACGATAATTATCCATCTTACGTATAGCATCTGTAATTATATTAGATATTCTTGTTTTACTAAGATTAGTTCTCTTACTTATTTCTTCATAAGATAGATCTTGTAAGATAAACATATCTAAAATATCTCTTGTTTCTTTAACAAAATAATATTTTGGATTTGTAATATATTTTTTATAATTCTTTTTATCAATTGTAATTCGATAACTAGTCATTCCACTATATAGTTTAATAGCAAAGTTTCTTGCATCACGACATAAATCATGAGCTTTTATATAATCTATTCCTAAAGCTGTTGCTATTTCACTAATTGTATATACTTCTTTATTTACTCCATAATACATATCTAAAATTATTAATCTCAAAGGTGTAAATTGATCTTTATATTTCTTTTTTACTTCTTCATACATTTCTTTTGTAAATGTATTATCAAAGAAATTCAATATATGATAATAACTTCTTTCTATCCGATCAATTAAGAAATAATATCGATAATGTAAGCTGGAATCCGGATACTGTTGATCAAATTCTTTTTTATCTTTTTTCCCAAAATAATAAGATTCTAAAAATAATTGTTGTTCATCTGTAAATTCATACTTTATCCTTAAGTATTCTTTATATAATTTATCATCAGGTAATTTCATATCTTGATGTTTAAAACCAAATACCGTTATATTAATATCAATTAGTAATTCCTCTTCATTAAGTCCCTTTTTTGTCTTTATTCCAAAATATCTCTCAAGTAATCTTATTTCATCACTATTAAGTTCATAATTAGTTTTTTTAAATAAACTAAGGATTTCATCTAAACTTAAATTACCATATTTTTCTGTTAAACCTTGATAATTTACTTCTCTAACTTTACTCTTTATATCAATATCAAAAATCTGTGTTCCATAACTTTTAATAATTGAATTACGATATTCTAAAAATTTCTTTTTATCTTTAAACTTTACTTCAAATTTTCTAGTTAAACTTTGAAAAGCTTCTTTTATTTCTTTAACACTAAAACCTAGTTCTAAAGCCGTTTCTTCATAATTATAACGATATTTACTAAAGACATTTAAGTATAATATTTTTTCTTCAATATATGTTAAGTCTTCTCTAATATATAAGTACTCTATTATTTTATCTGGATCTAATGGTTCTTTTTTTAATCTCCTTGCTTTAGGTCCTTCTCTTTTACATATTTCACTATAAGCACTACCCATTTTTGTACTTTTAGGATCCATATAAAGTTTTAATTTTCTCTTTAATACTTTATCTTCTATTTGTCTTACTCTTTCTCTCGTTACATTAAAATAAGCTGCAACTTGTTCTAATGTTGAACGTTCATCACTTAAAATACGATGATAAATAATAAAATATTGTAATGGTGATAAAATTTCTTTTATAGTCACAAATAAGACATCATTAACCATATTATTTAAAACTTCATCATAATCATTACTTTTACTAGGAATAAAATTAGCTAATTCTGTATCACTATCATCATCGACTTTTTGATCAATACTAACAGGTGTTTGATTAATAGAATCTCTAATATTATCTAAAGTTTCTTTAGTTATTTTAAGTTCTTCACATATTACATCATCACTTGGCATTGGTAAATTATTCTGCTTATATTTTTCAAGTAAACGACGATATTTATTTGTTACTATAACAATATGAACCGGTTTTCTAATTGTCGAATCCTTATCCGCTATAGCTCTTGTAATTGCTTGTCTTATCCACCAAGTTGCATATGTTGAAAATGCTCCTATTTCTGGATCATAGTCTTCTATAGCTCTCATAAGACCTAAATTACCTTCTTGAATAATATCTAAAACATTTAGATGTTTTACTACATCGCGATAATGATTAGCCACACTTACTACTAATCTTAAATTACTATTTATTAAAAGTTCTCTGGCTTTATAATCACCATTTTTATATTTCCTAGCTAACTCCCTTTGTTTTGCATCAGATAAAAGAGGATACTTAGAAATATCACGCATATAAAGTTTAAATGCATTATCACTAAAAGTATTTACTAGTTCTTCATCAGTTAATATTTCTATTTCCTCAGTCATAACAAACACCTGGTTCTTATTATACAATAAAAAAAAGAATAGTACTACTATTCTTTAAAAGTAAACATAAAGTCTAAGATTTGGACGTCATCACCTTTTTGCGCTCCAAGACGTTCTAGTTCATCATCAACGCCCATACCTCTTAATTTACGAGCAAATCTTTGAACTGATTCATCTTCTTGAAACTTGGTCATTTTAAGAAGCTTTTCAATTTCCGCTCCTTTAATTATCCAAACTCCACTATCATCACGACTTATGGTATATGGTTTTTCATTCTTAAATTTATAAATAACATGACTTTCTAATTTATCTTCTTCATATATTGGTTCTTCTTCGATTGTTTCTAATAAATCAGCTAGTCTAATAATCATCTTATCTAAGCCTTCATTATTAATTGCACTAAGTAAAATAATTTCTTTATCGGGATAAACTTTTTTAAATTCCGCTAAATTATTTAAAGCATCAGGTAAATCCATTTTATTAGCAATAATTATCTCCTTTTTATTCGCTAATTTATTATTATAAGATTCAATCTCTTTACGAATAATTTTATAATCATCAATTGGATTTCTTCCTTCAAAAGAGCCCATATCTATAACATGCGCAATTATTTTAGTACGCATAGCATGTTTTAAAAACTTTTCGCCTAAACCAGCGCCTTCACTAGCTCCCTCAATTAAACCTGGTAAGTCAGCCATTACAAAAGAACGATTATCTTTTAATTTAACAACGCCTAAATTAGGACTTAATGTTGTAAAATGATAAGAAGCTATTTTCGGATTAGCTCCACTAATTAATGAAAGGATCGTACTTTTACCAACAGATGGCATTCCAACTAATCCAACATCAGCTAAAACTTTTAATTCGCATTTAACAATTCTTTCTTCCCCTGGTTCTCCATATTCACTCATTTTTGGTGCTGGTTCTTCTTGAGTCGCAAAAGCTTTATTACCACGTCCTCCACGACCACCATGACATACAACAAAAGAATCACCATCTTTAACTAAATCACAGATAACTAAACCCGTTTCTTCATCAATTAAAGTTGTTCCTTCTGGTACTTTAACAATTATATCTTCCGCATTAGCTCCATGTTTATTACTACCTTTACCATTAACCCCTTTATTGCCTTTAATTATCTTAGCATACTTCAAATCAACTAAAGTTTTTAAACCTTTTTCAACTTTAAAGATAATATCTGATCCTTTACCACCATTACCGCCATTTGGTCCACCTAATGGAATAAACTTTTCTCTTCTAAAAGAAGTACATCCGTCTCCTCCATTACCAGCAATAAGTTTAATTGTAACTTCATCGGTAAACATCTAAATCACCTACTTATCTATTTATATTTTATCATAAACAAAGGACCTATATAAGGTCCTTTAATTAAGCTTCGTAAACACTAACTTTTTTCTTGTCTCTACCTAGTCTTTCAAATTTAACTACCCCAGAGACTTTAGCAAATAAAGTGTGATCTTTACCCATTCCAACATTTACGCCAGGATAAATCTTAGTTCCTCTTTGACGGTATAAAATACTTCCTGCTGATACAGTTTGACCATCAGCAGCCTTAGCACCTAATCTACGACCTCTAGAATCTCTACCGTTTTGTGTAGAACCTTGAGCTTTAACGTGAGCGAATAATTGGATATTTAATTTCATCAATTTCATATTCTAAACCTCATTTCTAATCTCAATATTTTTCGGATACTCTTTTTGTAGATCTTCTAACATCTCTACTAAATTATTTAATAACTTTTCATTAACTTCTGTATCCTTAAGTACTCTAATCTTTAAATAACCAGAGTTTTCTTCGTAATCAATTGATTCATCTAATACAATAATATTATTAACCGTTGTTTCCGCCATTGTACTAACAGCTGCACAAACTATATCTTTACCCATATCATCATAATTAGCATGACCTTTTATTACAAGTTCATAAACCTTTTTATTACTTCTTTTAATATTAATTTTAATCATAATTATTTACTAATTTTCTTAACAATTAACTTAGTATATGGTTGTCTATGACCTTGTTTATTACGGAATTTTTTCTTAGGTCTGTATTTGAAAACAATAACCTTTTTTTGTTTTCCATGTTTTTCAACAGAACAAACAACTTTTGCACCGTCAACAACTGGATTACCAGCAACACCATCAACATATAATACTTCAGTAAAAGTAACATCGCTACCTACTTCAGCATCTAATTTTTCAACATAAATAGTATCGCCTTCAGAAACATAATATTGTTTACCACCAGTAACAAATATAGCTTTCATCTTCATACCTCCTTATAATTTTTAAGACGCGCCCTTAAGGTGACTTAAAGTTCTTATAACCTTTTTAGTGCGGTTTTGATGATTGCTTCAAAACAATTGAAATTATAACAAATTATACTTTATTAGTCAAATAAAATCGCTATTAACCTCTTTTTAAGACTTTACCTCTATCACTTGGAGCAAAATCAGTACAATGTGATAACTGTTGTTCATAATAATTAATAGCTTCTAATCTAGTCTTAATATAATAGTAAAATGATACTATATCATTATGATGTCGATAAAAAGTTCCTTCTGCCTTATTATAAGCATCCCTTATATCTTCACCAATTAAATTAGCTGGATTGGCATTTCTAACCCCAACATAACTATCATATTTTAATAATCTCTTACGATCTATTATTGTTGAATAACCAATAACATATCTTTGATCTCTAGAATTATCTCCTATAATATGCGCAAATTTTTCATCATTATCAAAAATAGCTACTTTTTCCCAAGTTGGATCAATAATATATTTACCATATTTATCTTTAACACATACAACAGCATGATTAATTGAAGATGGCATTATTCTTGTCTTAATATTACTAATTAAAGTACTTTTAGCTCCTCCAACTGATAAATAAGAAGCTGTAAAGCCCATTTTTTCATATATATCTTTTAAATTAGTCGCAATATGACGACATACTCCACTACCACTACTAATTCTTGCTCCATACATTTCTGGACATATTCCTCCATCATAAGAATACTTATGATAAGCAAAAGTACCTGGAGCAGATAAAAAACCATTATAAAGTAAATATTCATAAAATAAACCAATATCAAGACTATCTTTTAAACCTAAAGAGCGTAAAAAATAAGCTATATCTGCCACAACTGAATCATATAATTCCGAACAACTCTTATATTCCTCAGTATCCCTTAATAATTGTCTTTTATATTCTAAAGAGAATTCTCTTGTATCATGTAAAGCTTTAATAACTGAAGAACCTAAAGCATAGGTAGTAGCTCCGGTAATAATCGGGAAAATCATATTCTCATTACCCATTGTTGCTGTTAAACCAACACTTCCTAAAAATGCTATTAACTTTGTAATATTCTTTTGATCAGTTATAAAACTAGTTAATTGCCTTTGGTAAGCATTAGCTACTTTATCATTAATTCTATTTAATTGTCTAGGCGTCATAACTAGCCCTCTTTTCATTCCGTAAAAATAGTACTAAAAAATGCCTCTTTTGTCAAAATTATCCCCTATATTTAACTCTTTTTATATAATCTCTTTCATTAATAAATCTTCTATTATCTTTAAAATAATAATACTTATCTATTCTCATCTTATCTATCTTATCTATGTTACTAATAATTTCATTATAATAATTATCATATAGTAATCTTTCTAAATAAAACTTATTAATAACTTGTCTCTCTTCTTTAATCACTTCATATAACTTAATAACTAAATAAATATATAAAAATAAATCATTAACTTTATAAATAAAATTAAATAAAATATAACTAACTAAACATATAAAACCAATTACTAACATCAAACGATAACTCTTCTTAAAAGAAATAAACTTACTTAAAATAGCTAATAATAACTTACTTCCATCTAAAGGAATAATAGGTATTAAATTAAACAATATAATATTAATATTATATTTAATAAATAAACTATAAGTACTTTCCACCACCAAGTCCCACTCATATAAAAGATAAACTATAAATAGTAAGATTAATTGAAATATGATACCTCCTAAACTAATTAAGATATCTCGATATATTCTTTCATGTATTTTTTTATTTATATAACTAACTCCTCCAAAAGGATAAATAACTATTTTTTCTATCTCTATTTTATAAAGTCTAAAGAAAAATACATGACCTAATTCATGTATTAAAACTATCATAAAAATAAGACTAATATTTTTTATATACCCCGCTAATAAAGCTAAAAAAATAATTATATAAGTACTATAATCTATCTTTAATTTATGCAATATATTCTTCATATTTTAAGGTCTTATCATCTTTCTTTATAGTTACTAAGTAATTATCACTTAAACTAATACCTAAGATATCTCCTTTAGATACATAGTCATATAAACTATATTCTGTTACTTCTATATTACTATACCAGATATCTATTCCATCATTACCTTGGATAATAACTGTCTTACCTAAATCATCTTTATCACCAATAAAAACAATTATTCCTCCTTCAATTGCTTTTATTGGTTCTTCTCTTTCTACCTTAAATTTAACCGACTCCCCAACTTGTTCGTATGGTTCATTATTTACCACATTACTAACATATACTTCTTCTTTATCTTTACCACCAATATATTTATTATAAAATTTATTCAGATAACTAAAATTAATATTCTTCTCTAATACTTCACTAACAAACTTACTTTTAAGTTCACTACTAAAATTAGTTACAATTAAACTTCCTAAAACAAAAATAATCGCCAGTAAAAACTGACTAAATAAAATAGTTAATCTATCATTACTACCTCTACTTTTAAATCTCTTCTTATAATACTTACTATCTTTCATCATATCACCACTAAATAATATGATAAATTAACTATTTTAATAACCATTTACTATAAATAATATATATTATTTGTAAAATAAAACCTCCTATAAAAGATAATAAATAATTATTACTATATCCACCAAGACCAAACATAATATTAAAGTATAACCCATATAGTAAGATATTCTTATAAATTAGATATTTTTTCTTAAACTTTATCTGTTTAAAGATAAAATAAATAACTAAAAGAATAATTAAGTTTAATAATATTTTATGATATAAAAGATCTAGTATTAAACCCGTAAAAGTAACGGAGAGTAAATCATTTTTATCAATATCATTTATTACAAAATAAGTTTTAATTGGACAAAAAAATAACAAAGTATAATCAAGAATAAAACCTAAATAAATCATTTAATTGTTTTAATAACTCCTACATAGATTAAATCATCATTATTAACTAATTCTACTTCTAGTTCTTGACCTAAGTTATTTTCATCCATTTTAACTTCTTTTATCTTGCCTACATATAAACCTTCTGGTATTTGTGTAAGTCCCGATGTAACTATTACATCACCTACTTTTAATTCACTATATTTATCTAATAAATCGACTTTTTGCCCTTTTAAATTTCCATATGTTTCATCGACTTTAACTGATATATTCATTTCACTTGTCAGTAACTTCACATTAGCTGTATCTTTATGCACCTTATCAATAATCCCAATTAAACCTTCCTCATTAACTACCGGATCTCCTACTTCTACTTTATTACTCCCCACATTAATAACTACTTCATTATAAAAACTATGAATATCTCTTAAAACAACTCTGGCCATAACATAATCACTCTCAAAAGCTTTTATACTTTCTAAATCTTTAACTTCATTACGTAGTATCGTAAGTTCATCTTGTAAAACAGCGACATTGACCTCTTCTTTATTATTATATTTAAAATAATTAAATAAATAATTACCTCCTATAATAAAAGCTATAACTAATATTAATAAACCTATTTTCATAAAATACTTATTCTTAATTAACAAATAAATCACCATTACTTTCTCTAAAACTATAATAATTATTTTTCCCAATAATTAAGTGATCTATTACTTGAATATCCATTAATTTACCTATTTTAATAAATTCATTAGTTAATCTAACATCTTCTAAAGAAGGACTTATACTACCTGCTGGATGATTATGCACAATTATCATACTACATGAATTACATTTAACGGCTTCTCTAAAAACATCACGAGCGGTTACATTACTACTATTAACCGTTCCTACAAAAATAATCTTCTTTTCAATAATATGTTTTCTATTATCTAAATAAATAGCTAAAAACTTTTCTTGTAATTCATTTTCTAATTCATCTTTTACTAAATCATAAGCATCATTACTATCTCTAATTTGTTTAACTAAATCTTCTTTAGATAAAACTCTTCTTCCAAACTCAATAGCACTTAATAAAGTAATAGCTTTTACTTCGCCAACTCCTTTAATATCTTTTAACCTATTATAATTAATCTGATCTAAATTATGTAATTTAATTTCTTTTAAAATATCTGTACTAACTTCTCTAACTGATTTATTATTTGTTCCGGTTCTAAGTAAAATACTCAGTAACTCTTCATTACTTAAAGCTTTAACACCATACTTTTTAAATCTTTCTCTTGGTCTTTCATCTATTGGTAACTCTTTAATTAAATAACTCATAACATCTCCCTATACTTATTTAAAACATCTAAATTAATCGTATTATATGTTTCACTACTACTCCTCTTAATTAATTCTTCATCATCTTTAATCTCTTTAACAAAATCTTTACTTACATTAATCTCCTTCAAATAATAATTAAGACCTATTTTTTCATAATAATTACCTACCTTTTTAATCGCTTCTTTATCCGATAAAATAGCAACATATACTCTAAATAAATTATCATCAGTAATAACAATTCCATTATTTCTTTCAGCTATCTTTAATGCATTATCATAATTACTATAAACGCCTATTTGAAAAGCATTAACGCTTTTCATCCCTTCTATGTTATCTTCTTTTAACACTACTTTATTAAACATAAAATAAGCTAGTCCTCCACCTATTAAAATAGCTCCTAATATAATAAGTAAAACTTTCTTCATAATATCACCATCACTAATATAAATTACTCTTAACTAATTAAATGTCGACTCATGTCTTTTATCCCCTCTACTTTATATATACTAGGTAAGTCTTTAATTTCCTTTTAAAAACATAAAAAAAGATCCATAAGGATCTTAATTTTCTAGTTTTACACTAACTATTTTTGATACACCAGATTCTTGCATTGTTACCCCATATAAAGCATCGGCATATTCCATTGTTTTCTTTTTATGAGTAATTATCACAAATTGACTTCTTTCTTTACAAGAAACTAAATAATTACCAAAAGCTTCAACATTGGCTTCATCCAAAGCTGCTTCTACTTCATCTAAAATAACAAAAGGTACTGGTTTAACATTTAATATTGAGAAGAGTAACGCTATTGCCGTTAATGTCTTCTCCCCACCAGATAATAATGCTATTGAATTTAATTTCTTTCCTGGAGGAACAGCTGATATTTCAATACCTGTATTTAAAATATCTTCTGGATTAGTTAACTCCAAGATACCTTCGCCACCTTTAAATAACTTTTTAAAGACAACTTTAAATTCATTTTTAATCTGTTCAAAAGTCTCTGTAAATTTACTCTTCATTATTTCATCCATTTCCGAAATAACATTTAATAAACTACTAACTGATTCTTCTAAATCATTACGTTGATTAGTTAAGAAAGTATAACGTTCATTAATTCTTTCATATTCAGAAATACTACCGGTATTAACTTCACCTAAAGACTTAATCTTCGCTTTTAAATTACTAACTGTTATCTTAGCAGTATCATAATCAACATCTAAAGTATATTTTTCTTTAGCTTTCTCAAATGTTAAATTATAATTTTCATTTAAACTTAATAATAAACCATCTAATTTAACATCCATCTTACCCATTTTAATTTCTTCAATCTTTAATTCATTTTGTTTTTGGGTAATCTTACTATTCATTTCTCTATAAGTCTTCTCTAAAGTATTAATTTCTTCATTTAATGAAGCTTTATCACTCTTTAACTTATTAACTTCTTTATTTAAATTATCTCTTTCTAAAGATACTTCATAATAACGATTAACAATTGTTTCTAATTCCTTATCTAAAGTTTTATTACTCATATTAATTGAACCATTAAGTTCATTATTCTTATTATTATAATTCTCTTTAAGTTCATTTAAATGATTATTCTTTAAATTATATTCTTCTCTTAAAATAATTGTTTCTCTTTGATTATTTTCTAGTAATAAAGAATTACTATTCATTTCTTCATTAACTTCTTTTACTTGTTGCTCTAGTTTATTTAAACTATCTTTCTTCTTACTTAATTCTTTATTTAAACTATCAAGTTCATATTTCTGATTTAAAAGACCATTACTAGTTTTAATATTACCACCCGTAATAGCTCCACCGCTATATTGAATTTCCCCTTCTAGTGAAACAATTTTATATTTATAATTTAAAACTTTACCTACTTTATTTAAAGTATCTATGTTATCTACAACAATTACATTCCCTAATTGATTTAAAACAATACTACGATACTTTTCCTCATATCTAACTAAAGAATCTCCCGTTCCAATATAACCATCAATATCTTTAACTTTTTCTAAATCTTCAAACATTACATTACGAGGTTTAATAATTGATATTGGAAAGAATGTTGCCCTACCTAAACGATTTTCTTTTAAATAATTAATGGCTTCTTTAGCACATACTTCATCATCAACGACAATAACATTACTATTAGCTCCTAATGAAGTCTCAATCGCCGTAACATATTTTTCTGGTACTTCAATTAATTTACCTAATACCCCATGAATACCTCTAAGTCTTATATTATTAATAACATTCTTAACACTATAAGGTAATTTAGTATCATTACTAATATTATCTTGTAAAATATCTATCTTATTAGTTAAATCCATTACTTCACGTGTTTTATTATTTATTTCGTTACTTAAACTAATTCTTTTATTTTTTGTTTCTTCATTCTTTTTAAGTAATTCCATATTCTTTAATTCTTTAACTTCTAAATCTTTTTTTAAAGAATCTAAATCATTACTTAAAGAACTAATTGTATTAGTTAAATTTAAAACTTCTTCTTTTAAAGCTAAGATATTTTCTTGTAATTTATCACTATCTGCTTCATATTTTTGACGTTCTAAAGTAATTTGCTTTTTACTTTGTAAACTAGCTATTTCATTTGTTAATTCATTTATTTTATTGGTTTTTTCTTCAATTTCACTATCTATTTTTAAACCTTTTAATTTTAATTCTTCTACTTTCGAAGAATCTGTATTATTAGAAGAATCTAAATCTCCTACTTCTTCATTTAAACGTTTTATTTTATCTTTAACTTCTAAATATTCATTATTAATTTTTTCAATATCAGTTGCAATTAAAGCTACTTCAATATTTTCTAAATCTTCTTTATATTCTAAATATTTACGCGCTTTTTCTGATTGTTCTTTTAAAGGTTCTAAAGTAATTAATAATTCATCAATCAGTAAATTAACTCTTTCTAAGTTTTCATTAGTACGATCTAATTTACGAAAAGATTCTTCCTTACGTTTTTTATATTTTAAAACTCCTGCTGCTTCTTCAAATATTACTCTTCTATCTTCTGGTTTATTATTAATAACATCAGCTACTGTCCCTTGTGAAATAATATTAAATGATTCTCTTCCAGCACCACTATCTAAAAATAAATCCGTTATATCTTTAAGTCTTACTTTACTATTATTTATATAGTATTCATTTTCTCCTGTTTTATAAACAACTCTTTTAATTTCTATTTCATTAAATTCACTATTTAAATAATGATCACTATTATCAAATACTAAGCTAACACTAGCTCTTGTTTGACCACTACGTGTTTTAGATCCGGCAAAAATAACATCAATCATTGATGTATCACCACGTAAAGCTTTAACTGATTGTTCACCTAAAACCCATCTAACGGCATCAACAATATTACTTTTACCTGAACCATTAGGTCCAACAACTCCCGTAATACCTTTATCTATATCTAATTCTATTTTATCCGCAAATGATTTAAATCCATTTGCTCTAATACACTTCAAGTACATCTAAATCACCTAATTTTAGCTTGTTTATTATAGGCATCCATTGCTGCCCTTTGCTCAGCTTCTTTCTTTGACTTTCCACTACCTCTACCATAGATAATATCATCTATTACAACTTCAACATAAAACATCTTATCATGAGCAGGACCTTCTTCCCCTACTAAGCGATATTCCAAAGATCTTTTAGTTGTTTGAACAAGTTCTTGTAACTTACTTTTATAATCACCCAAAAACATATTATGATTCTTAATACAAGGCACAATAACTTCATCAAATACCTTTTTAGCAGCATCTAATCCTTGATCTAAATAAATACATCCCATAACACTTTCAAACATATCTGCAATAATCGTTTCATTAATATTATTTAATTGACCATGTCCAACTCTTATAAAAGGTTTAAAATTAAGAACTTCGGCATATTTAGCACATGCACTTTCACAAACATATGAAGCTCTTGTCTTACTCATATCGCCTTCAGATAACTCCATATTATTATAAAGATAATCACTAGTTAAAATTTGTAAAACTGCATCTCCTAAAAATTCTAATCTTTCATAATTTTCACATTCATGTTCATTAGAATAAGATGAATGAGTTAATGCTCTTAATAATAACTCTTTATTATTAATATAAATTCCATACTTTTCTAGAAAATCCATATTATCACCTTTTTCATTATATCAAATCTCTTAAATATTTACTAGTAATATCAATTAAAAGGAAATTTACAAAAGAAATAAAATATAGTAAAATTAATATGATATAAATTATATCGGAGGAACAAATGAAAAAGAAAATAATCTATTTATTAATAATATGTATAATAACTTTAACATGTACTACCGGATGCTTTGAAAGTGATGAATTAGAAGAATCACATATTACAACTACTGTCTATCCTATTGAATATATTGTAACTAGACTATATGGTAAAGGTAGTATTACAAGTATCTATCCTAATGAAACAGATATTAATAATTATACTTTAACTGATAAACAAATAAATGATATTGCTAAATCAACCACCATCTTTGTTTATAATGCTGCTAATGAAAAAGAAATAGCTAAAGCTTTAGTTGATAAAAATAAAAATATTCAGCCAATTAATGCTTCTGATGAATATAAATATGGTATTGAAGCTCTATGGTTAAGTCCTAATAAATATCTAATGATGGCTGATAATATTAAAACTAGATTAAAAGAATTAAGTACTTCTAAATATGCTGCTGAAGAAATAGAACAAAACTATGCTTTATTAGAAGAAGACTTATCTACTTTAGATGCTAACTTAAGAAATATTGCTAAAAGTGCTAAAAACAATAATAAAGGTCCAATCGTCATTGCTTATGATTCATTTGGTTTCCTAGAAGAATATGGTTTTGAAGTAATAAATATAACTAGTGAAAATAATATAACATCTAGTATTAAAAATAAATTTAAAAATAAAACATATAAATATATCTTTGTTGCTGATAAAAATAAAGTCTCAGATAGTGTTAAAGATTTAGTTGATAATTATAATGCTGAATTAGTTGAAATAAATACAATGACTACTCTAACTGAAACTGAAAGAAGTAATAATGATAATTACTTAACTATTATGAATGAATTTTTAAATAATTTATCTAATATTATCTTAAGTTAAAAAGATCTCACATTGTGAGATCTTCTTTTTTATTTCTTTTAAACTTTTTAACTACTCTATCTATAACTCTTTCTTTTTTATTTTTCTTATCGTTAAAAGAAACAACCATATAAGAGCCTTTATTAATTAATTCATAAGAAACATCATCTTCAATTAATCCTTTAGTTTGTAAAACTTTAATTCCTCTTTGTAAGGCTTCTAAATATTTATAATTACTAATATCCTCTTTAGCTTCTATTAGATAATAATTACTAAAGATTGTACTTTTAAAACTTAATTGTAAATCAGCAAAAGATAAATCTACCTTATCATCAGGTATTAACGGAATACTATAATTTAATTCATTTCTTTTTAAACTTATTATATCTCTTAAATCATCTAATTTATGTTCTAATACCTCATTATTACCTCGATTAACAGATGCTAAAGCAATAATTAAATTACTTAAATGTAAATCACTATAATCTTGATAATCTCTAAAATCAATAATAACATCTCTCTTTAAAACCTTATTAAGAAGAACATTAGTAGATCTAATAAATTCCGTATCTAAATGTCCTTGATTAATTAAAGACAAATAATAGTCCATTAAATTTTTAACTTTATATGTTCTAGCTAAAAATAAAATATCTCTTACTTGAACATATACTTTATCATTAACAATAACTTTCACTCTTTCCCCTCCTTAATAGCACACAAAAAAATTCTTATATTAAGACATTTAAAAAATATTAAATATAACTAAAGACACCCAAGAGGAATATCTTTACTATTCGAGTTATACTCGTCATTATCTAACATAAATATTCCTCCCTTCAAACTATATTTAACCTAACACAATCTTTTTATTAATGCAACCCTTTTTCCTTTCCTTGATAATCTAATAAAATAATATCTGTAAAATAAATGTGTCCTAAACGCTCTATCAAAGAACTATTATTAATTGGTCCTAAATAATCTTCAACTACTCTACCCGTAATTAAACTTATTGTTGTTAAATTACTCCCTCTACCTTGAAAAGATATATGGGCTACTTTAATTATTTCTTTATCATAATCAACATCACATATAATTCCTATATGTCCTTCCATATAAGCTAAATCCCCTATTTTAACTTTTTTAATTATTTCTTCGTCATTAATCTTTAAAACTTTACCTAATCTTAAAAAATCTTTACTATTTAAAGAATAATCTATATCCATTTTATCTATATAATCATCTAAATTATAACCACAATTAACTAAACACCAAGTAACAAAACCAGAGCAATCAAATGATTTAGGATAATAATCTCCTACTTGATAATTATCATTACCATAATCAATTATCGGTTCTAATCTCCCCCAATTTCTATCTAAACCTATTAATTCCTTCTTCGTTAAATTATGTCCTCCACCCCAAAAATAAGGTAATTTAGGAAACTTAGTTACCATATAATAAGCTAATCTACCTACTTTAAGATTCATCTCTATATCACTATTAATAATTTTATTAAAATCATCTTCATACTCTTTATAATCATAATACTCTGTTATATATTCTCTTTTCATCTTATCATCTCAATTAATAATAAGTAGAATAAGAAAAATTATGCTAAAAAAAACTTCGGAATAATCCGAAGTAAATTTATATAATGGCGGAGCAGGAGAGATTTGAACTCTCGCGCCAGTTACCCGACCTACACCCTTAGCAGGGGCGCCTCTTCAGCCTCTTGAGTACTGCTCCATAACCAAGGTAACAAATAAATTATAACTAATTATCTATGCTTAGTCAACTGCTTTTTAACTTTTTTATAACCCACTTTTATAAATTTATTATATTCTCTTAAGCGAATATTTCTTTGGACTAAAGTAAAGATAAAACCACAAATAACACATACAGCTATTAAACCAATTAACCATAAAGAATAATCAAAAAATACTATCGCTCCTACCATTATTATAGCCATTATAAAACAAAAGATACCTTCAATTAATAATCTATTTAAGATAGGATTCAAATTAGAACCTTTATTAGTCTTCTTAAAAGCTCTTCTTACATCACTTTTTTCTTCTTTAGACATTTTTTGATACATAATATCAACTCCATACTAACATTTTAACATAATTCTTAATATATACCTAATCTTTTTACAATAATTTAGACTAGTATTTTTTAAAATTATATTGTATAATTAACAAGTAACGAAGAAATGTCTCCTTAGCTCAGTTGGTAGAGCAACTGACTCTTAATCAGTGGGTCTGGGGTTCGAGCCCCCAAGGGGACACCATTTTTATATATTAAATCTAGTTTTACTAGATTTTTTTTATTGAAAAAAGTAAGTTTTACAACTTACTTAAATAACTACTTTTAACATACCCCATTTTTTCATAATGATAAATATAACTCCAAGAATCGCGTTCATAAAACTTTATTACTTCATCATCTTTCTTTAATGTTTTAATAACTTCATCTCTATTAAAATCTTTATATATTTTAGCATTATCATTTACTTTATATGTTATATTTTTCTCTTTAATAAAATAATACTTCTTACCTTTATAAACATTATTTTTAATAATGGCATCATCTTTCGCAAATAAATAATCTGTTGGTTTTACAGCATTTACAATAACATATTCACTATATTTACCTTTTACTTTCTTGACCCAGTTAGCTTTTTTACCTACCGCTACTTCTAAATGAATATGATTGCCTGTTGCATTACCTGTCTTACCTTCAGTACTAATTAAATCACCTTGTTTATATTTTGTACCTATTTTCATTTTTAATATTTCATTTGGATGCGTAATACTAACTGTTAAATAACCGTAATAACCATTAGGGCTTAAGACTTTTTTAGTTGAAGTTAACCATACTGTCGTCGCATGTTTCTTAATGTCTTTTGGTTGATATAATTTTGTCACAACAGCATCAAATGGTGCATAAACATTATCCTTACCAGCATCATTACCACTTAAGTCTAAAGCATAAGATAATTTATGCGTACTAGATTCACTTCCGTAGCCTTGACTTATATTTAATACTTTCATTGGAAAAAATGCTCTTTGATATGCGATATAAAACACCCCTAATATAGTATATTTACTTAAGCAATTATTTCGTAGTTATAATATCCTTATTTATTTAAATATTCTTCTAAAGTTAAATCTCCTATTTTCTTTACTTCATCTTCCCCAACATACCTAATATGCCAAGGACGATAACTAACCCCCGTTATCTCTTCCTTGCCTTTTGGATACCTAAGAATAAACCCAAAATATTTTAAGACCTTATGAATCTTTTTAAAGATTTTCTCATTCTTAATTAATTCATTTTTATCTTCAATATAACTACCCTTTTTCATAATAACAATATCTAATGCTTGAGCGGTATGATGATCACTCATGCCAGGCATTGCTAATTTCTGTTGCGTTTTTTCTAAGCCTTCTTTTTTCATCATATCTAAAAATAAAAATTCTTGAGCTTCTAAAGAACGATAAGCACTACTAATATCAATCTTTATTCCTTCCACATTTAAGTGGGCTTTTAACATTTCAAAATGTCTAAAAGCTTCTTTTTCTATATATAAAACATCTTCTTTATAATTCTCATATTCCACCATCTCTAAATTTTTAAGCATATTTTCATTAAAAAGATGATCTTGATTAACAAACAATATCATAATCCACCTCATTAATAATATAACATATTACTGAATTATTTACTCTTTTTTAAAATTTATTGTTGCATTTTTTGGTTAGTCTTGATATACTTAACTAGTCAGCAAGAAAAAAGTGCAAGATATATTATTAAAACTTGCATAATCATTAATAATAAGTTAAAATAAATACGGTTTAAAACAAATGGGCTTGTAGCTCAGCTGGTTAGAGCGCACGCCTGATAAGCGTGAGGTCGGAGGTTCAAGTCC